>CAKKPR010000264.1 GCA_919901705.1 Thermodesulfovibrionales bacterium
CGGTCTTCGACAAGTGGCTCCTCCGCCCCAGCGGATTCGCCTGAGGCGAAGAGGAATTTTGCCTCTTTATGACTCTTGAATTCCCCCTTAGCAAAGGGGGATGAAGGGGGTTGTTGAATATCGGCAAAATAAAACAGCTCAAAGACAATCCATCCTCTATCTTTACTTCACACTTTATCTCCTATACAATATTTTTATACTATTTAAAACAGGAGCAATTGAATGACTATCGAAATGAAGGAAATTGTTTTCGATGAGCTTGGACCTCAAAAGATCATACACCTTTATTCACCAAAGACAGGGCTTAAGGCAATCGTCGTGGTTGACAATATCGCGCTTGGTCCTTCAATAGGTGGCGTGAGGGTGTCACCTTCTGTTACAACAGTTGAGGTGGCACGTCTTGCAAGGACAATGACCCTGAAAAATTCCATTGCCGGCCTTCCTCACGGCGGTGGAAAAGCCGGAATAATTGCAGACCATACCGACCCAAAAAAAGAACTATATTTCAGAGACTTTGCCATACAAATTAAAGCGTTACTTGAATATATTCCGGGGCCTGATATGGGCAGTGACGAGCAGGCAATGGGATGGATTTTTGAAGAGATAAAAAGGGCTGTCGGCTTACCTGAAAAAATGGGCGGACTGCCTCTCGACAAGCTCGGCGCAACAGGTTTTGGGGTTGCTGAATGCGCAGAAATTTCATGCCCTTTTTCCAGTATCAAGCTTAACGGCGCAAGGATTGCTATTCAGGGTTTCGGAAGCGTAGGCAAAGCAGCAGCAAGGTTTCTTGCAAAAAAAGGGGCAATAATAGTTGCTGCAAGCGATACAAAAGGAACAATCCATAACCCTAATGGATTAGACGTTAAAGCGCTCATAGAGACAAAGAACTTAACAGGCAGCGTTATAAATCATAAAAAAGGGAACGTCAGAAAGCCCGAAGATATATTCTCTATTGATTGCGAGATACTCATCCCTGCTGCAACACCTGATGTAATCCACAAAGACAATGTCCGGGGAATAAAGGCAAAGCTTATCCTTCAGGGCGCAAACATACCTGCAACAAAAGAAGCAGAAGAAATCCTTCACAAAAGAGGCATAATTGCGGTGCCTGATTTCATAGTTAATGCAGGCGGAGTTATTATGGCTGCAATGGAGTATGCAAAAAAGACCGAGAAAGAAGCTTTTGAAGCGATATCTCAGAGAATTAAAACCAACACAAAACTGATTCTCGAAAAATCCAAAAAAGAAAATCTTCTTCCAAGACAGGTTGCAGAGCAGATAGCAAAAGAGAGGGTGCTGAAGGCGATGTGATTACTTCTTCCAGTACGGATTAGTTATATCTTCAAAGGCTGTCAGGGCGGCTGAGGCTCCCTGAGAAACTGCTGTAACAATCTGCTTGATGCCCCCTGTGATGTCGCCTGCTGCGTAAACCAGAGGCATCGAGGTTCTCATCCTGTCATCAACCTTGATATAACCTTCTTCATCAAGCACAAGGCCAAGTTTTTTTGCTATATCGTTGTAAGGTTCATAACCTATGGCTATAAAAACAGCCTCGGCCTTAATGTCCTTTGTTTGGCCTGTTTTAACATCTTCGATTTTTATCTTTTCAACAACAATGTCTCCGCTGATCTCTTTTATGGCGCTGTTCCACAAGACAGGGATATTCCTCTGGAACACAGCCTGCTGAAGTCTTTCTTCCGCCCTGAATGCATCCTTTCTGTGAACAATTGAGACATGGGCTCCAAGACTATCAAGATATAATGCATCTGTTAAAGCGCTATTGCCGCCTCCGACAACTATCACGTTTTTGCCGTCTTTAAAAAGATAACCATCGCATGTCGCGCAATAACTGATTCCCCTGCCCGCAAGTTTTTCTTCTCCAGATGCGTTAAGCTTCTTGCTGCCGGCGCCTGTTGCAATGATTATCGCTTTGGCATTATACATTCCACTTGAAGTTACTATCTCAAACCCTTTGTCTTTCTTTTTAATATTATCTACCCCGTCTCCCTGAAGAACAAGCGCATATTCCATCGCCTGTTTTGCCATCAAATCAACAAGGGTCTTTCCTGCAATGCTTACAAAGCCGGGATAGTTTTCAACTACCGGAGTTATCGCCACCTGCCCTCCGATATTCGCCTTTTCAAATACAATGCTTTTAAGGCCGCTCCTTTCAGCATACATGGCAGCTGTCAGGCCTGCGGGTCCTCCTCCGAGTATTACAACATCGTATTCTCTCAGGTCCTCTCTTCCGGCAGGCATTACATACTCCACTGGTTTCCCTTCTATTACTGATTCTACAAAAACCTCTTCAGGCTTAAGGCCCGAGGCTATCAATGTCTCGCCAACAAATGTCTTTGGCACAGACATGGCAGCATATTTTTGGGCAAGGTCTTTGTTTTCATATATCTCTATGACCTCTACTGATATCAGGTCTTTCTTTTCCAGTGCAACTGAAACAGCGTCCAGCACCTGCTGGGGGCAGTAAGGACATGTCGGGCTTACGAATACTTTTATCTCCCTTTTTTCTTTAAGCCGTTGCAGCCTTTTTTTAGAATCATCAGTGAGAATGGTCTGGCCGGTAGACACCATTATTATTGCCATGACTATGGAACGTCCTTCCTCTCCGGCAGGCGCTCCTGTATAGCGGATGCTATATTTGTCAGGGGCTACGAGAACAGTCGGAGACCTCAGAATATTTCTTTTTAGGGATTGTTCATCGCCGATTTTATAATAGGTTGGCTTGATTTTATCAGTAAGTTCCGACATTGTCTTTATCAAATCCACTGTAAAATCATTGAACATATCATTTACGCCTTCTTTGGTATAAACCTCAATGGCAACATTGTCCCTGAGCTGTCTGAACGCATCCTGCAATGCTTTTTTAACATCTTCTGTGATTATTTCACTTTTATTTTCCATAAAAAATATTCTATCAAAAAAATTGCAATACTAACAGTGATGTTTAATAAAGATGGAGTAAAGTATTCGAGAGGTTTTTTAACAGACCGGATATTTTAAAAAAAGATTCCTATTCCTAAAAATATCTGAATCAGGTATAGGCAGACAACTAAAATGCCACGTCTGAAATGAGGGGTTCTCCACGCTGAGTCAGGGCCTTTTATTTTTCTTGAAATCAAAAAAGCAGTAGTTATTGAAAAAACTATAGCCAGCCCTGTAATAAAATGCGGAGGATACTTTAATAATCTTCCATAATCAAGATAAATCAGAATTGCTCCGGCCAAAAAACCTGAGGCTCCCATTATTGCGAAGATTGGCCCTGATTTCCTGTGCCTCTTCATTGTTGCGAATTGCGGATTGCCTGACTTTCTCCCTCTTCTTATTTTTAATCCAAGCCAGCCCTGATAAATAAATAAAAACATCATCATGGCATTGTAGGAGCCGTGGACAAGCCTGAGGTTGGCTATGAGTTCCTTGTCAATCATGTTTAATAAAACTCCTTAAGGGTTGTTTCGAGTTTTGATAAATCAGGCAGCTGCTTAACAAGCGGCTTATCCATAATTATCGGTATCCTTTCCTCAAGCATCTGACGGCTGTTTCTGTAGATAATGCCTACGGGAATTCTGTCTCCCCATTCAAGTGCCCTCTTGAACGCTTCCGTCCTGTTTTCAGGATTGTACTCAGGCTCTATATGATATACCCTTTGCCTGTACCATTCATATGTATTGATTTTGTTGAATGTAACGCAGGGCTGTAAGATATCAACCAATGAAAATCCTTTATGATTGATTGCCTCTTTCATTAAGCCTTTTAAATGTTCCATATCACCGGCAAACCCCCTTGCAACAAAACTACAGTCAAGGGCAACTGCCAGCGCCATTGGATTCAGTTGTTCAGAAAAAACTCCGAACGGCTGGTTCTTTGTCTTCATGCCTTCCATGCTCGTTGGAGACGCCTGCCCCTTTGTAAGGCCGTATATCTGATTGTCATGCACAAACAGCTTTACATTTATATTTCTTCTTATCGCGTGATTCAGGTGGTTTCCGCCTTCTCCGTAACAGTCGCCATCTCCTGCAACAGCTATGACAAGCATATCATGATTCGCAAGCCTTATACCTGTTGCAACCGGCAATGTCCTTCCATGAAGGCCATTAAAGGTATTGCACTTTATATAATGCGGAAACTTCCCTGCCTGCCCGATTCCGGATACTACTGTAAGCTGATGAGGCTCTATCCCGAGTTCGACAACAGTATCCTTGAACGTCTTAAGGATACCGAAGTTACCGCATCCCGGACACCACGTTGGAGTCTGTCCTTTATAGTCGTCTAATGTTGGCATCTATCTCCTCTAATAGTTCTTCAAGTAAAAACGGCCTCCCATCAAATCTGTTAATGCTTGCCTTGAATTCAAAGCCTGTCTCAGCTCTCATAAGCCTTGCAAACTGTCCTGTTGCATTGTTCTCTATGCAGATAGTCAGTTTCGCATTATTTAATATTTTCATATAATCGAATTTGTCCATTGACGGGAACGGATAAATTTCACTGAAATGAAGCATAGCAATCTTCACGTTCTTGGAAAGCGTGTCTACACACTCTCTCATAACACCATAATTTGAACCCCACCCCACAACCACTATATCTGGTTTGCTGTCTCCATAGAGAACAGGCGGTTCTATCTCCTGTCTTATCAATGGCAATTTTTTAAACAGCCTCTTATTCACCATCTTTATCCTTGTCTCTGCATCTTCAACTATATGTCCCTCTTCATCATGCTCATCGCTGTCTGTCACAACAAGGTTTTTCGACTCGCCGGGAATCGCAAGAGGTGACACGCCGCTCTCCGTAAGCGCGTGCCTTTTATATTCAGAGAGTTTCTCCATTGCCTCTCCCCTGAGCCTGTATTCTGTATTTCTCAGCTTAGAAACATCAAAGCCTTCAAATGTCCACTCAGAGTCTGAAAGATATGTATCAAACATAATAATAACGGGTATCTGATATTTTTCAGCAAGGTCAAATGCCTTGTTCGTAAGATAAAAAGCCTGCTCAGGCGTGCCCGGCGCAAATATAACACGGGGAAATTCTCCGTGAGAGGTATAAAGCGCAAAATTAAGGTCAGCCTGCTCTGTCCTTGTCGGAAATCCGGTTGCAGGCGCAGGCCTCTGGCCCAGTGCAATCACTATCGGAGTCTCTGTCATGCCTGCAAGAGAAAGCCCTTCCACCATTAATGCAAAACCACCGCCTGCAGTTCCCGTCATCGCGCGCACACCTGCAAAAGAGGCCCCCAGCGCCATGTTAATTGCGGCAATCTCGTCTTCCGCCTGCTCAACAATAATCCCATATTCCTTTCCCTTGCCTGCAATATAGTTCATGATTCCTGTTGACGGCGTCATTGGGTAGGCTGAATAGAACTTGCATCCTGATGCAACAGCGCCCAGGCCAATGGAGTCAATTCCTGCTATCAGCATCCTGGGTTTTGCCAAAGGAGCAGCGGAAAATGAGCACGTGATGCACTGCTTAACGGCAAAATCATGTCCTGCCACAGCAGCATCCCCATTTGCCTTTATGATGTCTTCGCCTTTTTTCCCGAATATATCTTTTATAATCCCAAGCAGTATGCCGAGTTCCATCCCAAGCATCCCGAGCACAGCGCCTGTTGCAACCGTATTTGCCATTATCTTGTTTCCGCCATGCTCCACTGCCAGGTTTACAAAAGGTATATCGAGAAATTGAGGCTTGTCATATTTCTGCTTTAATGAGGCGGAATCATATATTATCTGACCGCTCTCGGAGAGCTCTTTTTCATGAAGTGGAATACTCTCCTTATCGAGGGCAACAAGTATATCAATTTTTTTTCTGGATGACATCACAGGCTTATCAGAAAACCTTATCTGAAAGAAATTATGCCCTCCCCTTATACGGGATTCATAATCCTGATGTGTGAAGACATGATAGCCTGTCCTTGAAAATACCCTTGCCAGCGTATCTCCAATGGTCTGGATACCCTGCCCTGCCTCACCGCCAATCTTTATCGTATAGTCCATAACGTTAGTTTTCTATACTGTCATTGCGAGCCGAAGGCGTGGCAATCTCTCTTTTTTAGATTGCTTCGTCGCTAAAGCTCCCCGCAATGACATTTTCATTCCCTCTTGTGTCTCTATGAAACATTATAGAGTTTCATTTGTAATTAAATTTTAGAGGATATTCTTCATATCGTCCATATTAATAATATCCTCATTCAGCAGATATCCAAGTAATATAAAACCTCCGCACGGTGCTGCATCCTTTTTCCTTGCTGCAAAGTCACAGCCATCTTCATAAAAAGAACATGCCACGCACATGCCTTCAATGAGTTTTTTCTCGGTTGAAGCATTAAGTTTCTTCCCGGATTTATTAAAAGAGATTTCCTTGCCATTTTTTATCAGCTTTTCTATTACAGTAAACCCCTTGCAGGCAAGTTCATTGTCTTTTGATGGTTTATAGTATTTGCAGCGCTTCTTACAGAGATTTTTAACTATATTGCTTCTCACCCATTATCCTTATGCGTCTCGTATATCTCCTCAAGCTGTTTATTTGCGTCTTTGAATGCTTGCAGTATTTGAGGGTCAAAATGCTCCGGCATTGTCCTACCATCGCCTTCGGTGATTATCTTAAAGGTCTTTTCATGATCGAAAGAAGGCTTATAAGGCCTTCTGCTCCTTAGTGCGTCATACTGGTCGGCGATATTCATTATTCTTCCCTCAATCGGTATTTCTTCACCTTTAAGACCTTTTGGATATCCACCGCCTGTCCATCTTTCGTGATGTGATAAGGCAATCTTTACAGCCATCTGGAGGATCTTTGATGGCGAGCCCTCAAGAATTCTTCCTCCGATTGTTGTATGAGTCTTCATTAAAGAAAATTCCTCAGGATTTAATTTTGCAGGTTTAAGAAGAATATCTGAAGGAATACCTACCTTGCCGATATCATGCATAGGGCTTGCATAGAGAATTGTCTCTACATCATCTACAGCCCAGCCAAAGTTTTTGGCAATGAGCGAACAGTATAACCCGACTCTCTTTATATGATTGGCTGTATCTTCATCCTTGTATTCTGCAACAACGGTAAGCCTGTCTATTGTGTCAACATAGCTCCCTTTTAGTTCCGCCGTTCTTTCCTTCACTTCTTCCTCAAGAATCTCGTTATGATGTTCTAGAAAATCCTCAAACTCTTTCACTCTGAGAAGGTTCTTTGTCCTCAGGGTTATCTCTGTGCTGTCAACAGGTTTTGTGAGAAAATCATTTGCGCCTGATTCGAGTCCCTTTATTTTTGATTCTTTGTCTGCAAGTGCAGTAACCATCACAACAGGGATATGTTGTGTCTCAGGATTCTCTTTGAGTCTCCTGCACGCTTCATATCCGTCCATCTCAGGCATCATAATATCGAGCAGGATAAGGTCAGGCGAGAACTTTTCAGCCTTCTCAAGCGCCTCCAACCCGTTTTCCGCTGTCTCGAATGAGTATCCATAGTTTTTCAAAATGGCCACTATCAGCTTGAGATTTTTTGGCTCATCGTCAACAATAAGTATTTTTGGTCTTTTTTCTTCAGGCATGTTATTTCTCCTTCAGTATATTCTCGATTGCTTTAATGAAACCATCTTTATCTATCGGTTTTGAGATATATTCACTAAACCCAAGCCCAAGAAATTTTTCTTTA
>CAKKPR010000265.1 GCA_919901705.1 Thermodesulfovibrionales bacterium
TTCTGAAAGTGACTCAAATTCTTTTTCTGTTATGATCCGGCCAACACCAGCAGTTTCAGTGTGTGGGATAAGTCTGAGATTATTTTTTTTTAAGATATTTCTGATTTTGTTATCTTCGATCTCCTGCTCGATTTCCTCTCTATGGTCAAAATAGTAGCTAATTGCATCGTGAATCTGTGCAAGGGAAAGATGTGGGTAAGCAGCAAAAATTTCTTCGGCTGAAGAGCCTGCTTTTATAAATTGTGCAATCAGCCTAACAGTGATTCTTGTACCTTCAATAACAGGAGAGCCGCCACATACTCCTGACTTTCTAACGATATATGGATGTTCAGTCTTAACAAGAGTTTCCATTTTATATATACCTCAAACTAAGAATATCATGGTACTCTTTTGAAAGTCAATTTTTATGAAGAGGAAGATGGGAAGTTCAAACCTACAAGATACATTTTACAAAAATGATGTGTGAAAAAAAGCTCAGAAGAGAGAAAAAGGGACATAAAGGCTCAGAAGCCGAAGTAGAAAAGGGAGTTTTTATCTTTCAATTTGAGGCAGGCAGTCTTACAACAAACTCAGGCACTTTGAATTTTACACCATCATGCGTGAATTCCATCTTAACCCTTACGGCAGCAGGAAGATAATCTTTTTCTGTTGGATCCCATTCAGATACCCAGTCTTCTTTTTTCTCTTTTTTGTTTACATCAAGATATTCGAATTCAAGCCTGTCTACAGAAGGGTCAAGAAGATATACCTTTCCCCCGCTGTCATCAAACACATCCTCTAAAAAATAAATTTTCTCCCTGATCTTCAGGCCTTCATAATCAGAAAATATCTGAACCCATTTCATCCCGGCCCTGTCTTCCGGCCCCTCGGAATATGAATCAACGCTGGTTGTAACAAATCCTGCGCTGCCTGATTTGCCTGAAAAATAAAGGACCTTGCCCTCGGTCCTGGCAATTATATAAGGATACGCCCCTCTCAAAAGCCATGTTATTCTGTCGTTGAGGATTCTCATCTTTTGAGAAATCTCTTCTCTCCACATTCCTTTTTCCTGTGAGCGATATCCAAGCCTCATGGCAGAAAGGAGTATAGCAATGATAACTGCTGAAAGGGTTATGGCAATAATAACCTCGATCAGGGTGAAACCTTTTTTATTCTTCAGTTTCATAATATGTTTTTAATCCTTTTAGTTCGAGCTTTCCCGAAGGAGGCCACGATACAGTAACAGTTATTTCGTATGTCTTTATTTTTTCTTCTGACGGCTTAAGGTCGTTGCGACTCGAAACCGAGCTGACTGTCCTGATACCCTTAAAGCCGCCCTCAAAATCAAATGATTCCGAGCCGGCAGTCAGTTTGGGCAGGGCATAGGCTTCATCCATTATAGAGCGAGCGTGAATCAGCGCCATGGAATAATCTTCAGATTTTTTTACCGAGCGAAGGCTTATCGAAAACAACTGAAAAAGGGTAACCAGGGCAATGCCCAGGATACTTATAGAAACCATTACCTCTAAAAGGCTAAACCCCTTTGATTTTTGCAGTCCCGAGCACAGGGTCAACCTCAATGGAATACTCCCTTTCTTTTTCATATTTTATTTTTATATTACCGCCTGAGCTGTTTCCTTTTGGGAAAAATATAATTGCTTTGCCTCTTATGCTGATGCGTTCCGGCATATTCTGTATCTTGCCATATACAGTATCATTTTTTTCCATCCAGAAGGAATTGGTTTCCTCGTCAAGCTTAAAAGCAACAGGAGTTTTTTCAAGGATGGCAGTCTCTCTGGCATGTTTTAAAGTAATAAATACTTTTTTTGAGGCTTCATTAAATACTCTTTTCTCATGTATCCTGCCGATGGAAATAGCAACTATCGCTACAGAGATGCCTGCAATAAATATAACGATAATCAATTCGAGGAGCGTAAACCCGGCGCAATGATTTTTGTGAGGGGTAAGCCCCTTATTCCCAGCTGACAAGGTCTTTGTTTTCTCCATCCCCTCCGGGTGAGCCGTCTGCGCCATTAGAGGAAAGGTCATATTCACCGTGCGAACCCGGCGATTGGTAGATATACGGTTTGCTCCACGGGTCGTTTGGCACAGCCTTTTTTAAATAAGGGCCATCCCATTTGTCAGTGCCGGGGTTAGTCATCAGGGCATTGAGGCCCTCGGAAGTATTAGGATATTTGCCGGTATCGAGCCTGAACTGGTCCAGCGCCTGGCCAAGAAGCTCAATCTGAGTTTTTGCAGCAGCCTGTCTTCCTTTTTTCTCTCTCGCCAAATATTTTGGAAGAACAATACCCGCGAGCAGACCTAAAATAACTATAACAACCAATAACTCTATCAAAGTAAAACCCTGATGCTTTTTCTTTTTTCTATCTTTCATATCTCCTCCATTAATTTAACTGTCATTGCGAGGTCGTTTCGACCGTGGCAATCTTATTATAAAAAACGAGATTGCTTCGTTTCACTCGCAATGACAATTTTTTCTATATGTATTATTCACTCTCTTTTCAAATCGGTATCTCGTTAATGCTGAATATTGCAAGAAGCATTGATATAACTATAAACCCTACAACTATACCCATCAGGAGTATCAGCACTGGCTCATAAAGCCGCACGACCCTCTTTATGAGACTTCTGCTCTCTGTTTCAAATCTTTCTGCAATCAGCAGAAAGGTCTCATCAAGCCTTCCTGTCTCTTCACCTACAATAACCATCTGCACAACAACAGGCGGGAATATATTGCTTTCCTTTAGCGGCTTTGCTATCCCGTTGCCTTTACTGATTCCATCTTCAATGGCTTTTAAGCGGTTTGACATGATCTCATTTCCAACAACAGTCCGCGATATGCCTATTGCTTCCAGGATCGGGACGCCGCTTTGAAGCAGTGTTCCGAGTGTTCTTGAAAACCGCGCTATTATAAGCTTGAGATTTAATCTTTTTATCACAGGTGTTTTTAACTTGAGACTGTCAACAAAGGTCTTTCCTTCAGACGTCATTATATAACGTCTTGTTGCTATAACCGCTATGGTAACGAGCCCTGCAACAGCCCACCAGTATGAGATAAAAAAAGTGCTTATATTCAGAAGAATAGTTGTCGGCAGAGGCAGGGCCTGTCCCATATCAGCAAATATCTTTGCAAATTTAGGGATAACATAAAGCATAAGGAACACAACTGCAAGCCCGCCGACGATTGTGAGGACCATTGGATAAACAAGAGCAGAGGTCATTTCTTCCCTGAATGTTGCAGAAGTTTCAAGAAACGAAGCAAGCCTTTTTATGACGGCCTCGAGTATGCCGCCTGCCTCGCCTGCCTTTATCATGTTGACATAGAGGCCGGGGAATATCTTATGTTTTGAAAGCGCCTGGGACAAGGACTGGCCTCGCTGGATATCAATGTAAACCTCTCTGATAATAGCCCTGAAAGTCTTCTTCTCCGAAGATTCTGAAAGCACATATAAAGCCCTGTCAACAGGCAGTCCAGATTCAAGAAGATTTCCAAGCTCCTGAGTGAATATTAAGAGGTCTTTTTGGGTCACCCTTTCAAAAAGGGAAACATTTTTAGCCTCAACAGGTTTTATGCTTAAGGGGATTAGTCCTCTTACTCTGAGGTCAGATTTAATGGCGTCTTCATTCAGGGCGTCAAGAGATTCTCTGATTTTATTCCCATTGCTGTCAACGGCTTCGTAACTGAAAAGAGGCATGAATTATGTTATCACAGCAACTGGAGAGCGTCAATCAAAGGAATTGGTTTGTCACGCTGATTTAGAAATGTCCTGTCCTCCAGTTATGGCAATTGTGAAAGCCACTGACTTGCAGAAGTTATGAGAATTTTGTTATTGCCATTAGGGACAAACCTGTAACCATCTCCCGCATTTACCAACTGCACTGCCGGCACATTCAGCGAGCGCTGGAATATCCTCAGGGATTTAGACGGCTGTTCGTCAGCCATTTTTGCTTCGATTAGAAGAAAAGGTTTTTTATTATTCGCAAGCAAAAAATCAACTTCCTGTTTTTCTTTGTTCTTTACAAAATGCAGGGAGAAATCACCATATCCCATGTCGTTCCACAATATGATTGCCCTGTAAAGTTCCTGAGCAACCATGTTTTCAAAACGCGCGGAAGGCTCCTTTATCTTAGGTGTATCCCACAGGTAAACCTTTCGCTCTTTTTGAATAGCGCGCGCTATTTTGCCTGTCCATGTCGGAATGCTGAAGATAAGGAAAAATCTCTCAAATACCTCAAGCCAGTTTCTTACCGTGTTGTAAGATACTTTCATATCGCTTGCGAGTGATGGAACCGAAAGCGGGCTGCCTATTTTTGAAGGAAGCAATAAGTAAAGCGTCTCTACATCTGCAATGGATTTTATTTCAACAATGTCCCTTATATCCTCCCGTATCAATTGATGCGAATAAGTATTTGACCAGCGGCGATATGTTGCCGCCTTCCCGGATAAATACGGTTCGGGAAACCCGCTTAAAGCCGAAAGCATATCCCATATTGCTCTGAGCTTCCCTGCCTGCTCCATGCTGATTTGCAGAGGATTCCTCATAAAGGCCTCTATCGGAACATTTCTGTTCCCAAGTTCCGCAATGGTAAACGGAAACAAATGAAACATATAATATCGTCCTGCCAGAGAGTCGCCGCCTTTTTGATAAATATCAAGCCTCCCGCTTCCCGAGACAAGAAACTTGTAGCTTTCATGAAATTGATCGTATATGCCCTTTAGGTAATTTTTCCAAGACCTGTATTTGTGAATCTCATCAAAAATAATCAGGGGAGTTGAAGCGTCCTTTCTCCTGATGCCTTCAAAAAATGCAGGATTCGAGAAAAAAAGCTCCCGGTGTTCTGCAATGTCCCAGTTGAAATAATAATTATTGACATATGAATGTGCGATAAGTTTAGAGAGTGTGGTTTTGCCTGCCTGACGCGGGCCGGCAATAAAGATCATGCTTTTCTCAGAAGCAAGCTCCTGCCAAATCTTAATATAATATCGCCTGTTATGCATATAACTATTTTACACGCTACTGAAAAATAGTCAAGACTATTTTTCAAGACACTGAAATATAGTCATGCTCCGCTCCGCAGAATGATTCGGGTTGCCTGCGTGCAGGCTCGCTTTGAGTTTTCCCAGGCCTACGAATGCATAAGGCTTCAGGTTAAGGCAAATAAACTTGCGGCTTAGGACTTCTGCGCTTGCGTGCTTGCGATCTTGATTACTTGCTCACTAGATGACTCGCTAACTATTTGAGAGGTGGGTGTAGAAATATATGGGAAGTGGAGTTTGGGTTTTATCGAAATGTGGGATGTGTCCCTTATTAATTTTATTAATTGTAATTTACAGGTTATTAAACTCTTCTATCGTAAGCCCAGCCTGTTTTATCAACTTT
>CAKKPR010000266.1 GCA_919901705.1 Thermodesulfovibrionales bacterium
CTATCTTAAAATCAGATACTCCACAACAGCAACTAAAAAAACAATGCTCCCTGCGGGTATTATCTTCTTGTACACCCCCCACATGTCTGCCTTGAAATATTCCCTTGTGAGCACAAGGCAGATGTGGACAGGAGAAAGCAGGACGCCTAAAAAACCTGAAGCAAATGCAAATGAAATTACGCCTATGGACGGCCCGCCGGCAATACTCATGATAAGCGGAAATGTGCTTCCGACAAAGCCTACGGTTATGCCTGTCAGAAGGCCGGTTGCAAACGGCAGGAGGAAGAGTATGGGGGTAAACGGAATCCCTTTTGATGTCAGAAAACCACTCAGATTTTTTACTGCGCCTGATGCCTCCATTGTTTCCTTGAACAGCATAATGCCGATGATAAGCACAATCACATCCATTGACAGGCCGTGTTTCAATACTCTGATGACGTCCCTCGCGTTAAATCTGTAAAATATAAAAAGCGCAATGATTACAAGCAGCAGGGCATAATGGAGCTCCAGATGGAAAATGACAACGAGCAGGAGCACTACAGCGATAGGGATAAAACTCAGAAGCCCTTTTTTTGATACACCCTCAGCCACCGGGAATGCGCCTGAGGCATTGCGCATGCTGAAGATAAGTCCTGTTATTACAATAAAAAAGGCATAAGCTGTATTTGCGATGATAAGGTTTCTCAATTCCATGCCGGATACAGCCGCGGCAAGGAGTATCCCTGGATATAGCGGAAGTATATACTCCCATGGATGCCTGAACCAATAGTTTATGAAGGCCTTTTCTTCCTGGGACATTTTCATGCCCTTTGTTGATTCGTCAACCATGGGCGCTGAAAAATATGCGCCTCCGATAGACGGCAAAAGCCCTATCAGGACGGGCATTGAGACTATTACTGCTTTTTTCTTCAGCAGCAAGGCCTTTGACGCCTTCATCATGTCTGACAGGACGTCCTTTTCTCTTAGTATTAATTCGAAGCTTTTTATCATGGTTAGGGCAAGCGCAAGCTTTATCGTTACCTTGTCAATAAGTGCATTTTTTATCGTAGAGAATATGGCCTGGGGCGGCATCAGGTACAAAAAACCAAGCAGGCCGGAGGCCATGAGCATTACATAGCCGATATTCAGTTTCTTTCTAAGGAGGATAAGGATGAAGATAAATACAGCCGCGATTTTCAAGATGTCAGACATTGTAAATTATAACATTTGCACTCGGGTCTGCGACA
>CAKKPR010000267.1:0-7586 GCA_919901705.1 Thermodesulfovibrionales bacterium
AGAGAAGAGGACTGTTGGATAAGGCAATAAAAGAATATCAGATAGCATTAAGACTTAATCCAGAAGATAAGATAACAAGAAATAATCTACATAGAATTCTTCAGATTCAACGAAGTAAGTAGGGCGGGTGGCAGAACGCATCTCTGCCACCCTTTCTTATCTAATTGTTGATAATATACGTTGCTGCATTTATCAGTATAGCTGCTGCACTTGCGCTTATATGTTGTCCTGATTGTGCAGTAACCTGATTGATAAACGCCTGCATTATATTGTCCGATGCCTGCACGTTGCCTCTTGCAGCAGCATCTGCTGCATTAAGAACTTTTGAAAGCAAGCTATTTGCTATGCCTGCATTGTCTATCTGACCCGAGGCAAGCATCTGTTGAATCAATGAATTAAGCCCATCTGTTGTTGCAATTACATTGTATGCCGCACTCACAGTTATTGTATTTCCTGCATTATCTGATGCTGTTACAGTGTAGGTAAGGCCAAGACCGTCCCCTCCAGTAAGGCTGGCGTTGCTTGTGGCAACACCTGACAGTGCGTCTGTTACAGTATAGCTTGCAGTTGGCGCTAAACCAAGTGCATAGGTTGCCCCGTTAGAAACTCCGCTTATGGTGATTACAGGATATGTTTTGTCAATATTCAATGTTACAAAAGTACTCGCACTGTTCCCAGCTTTATCAACTGCTGTGCCTGTAATAATCTGTCCCGTACCTTCGGTTGTAACTGTTATTGGAGATGGGCAAGAGGCTATACCTGATCCGGCATCATCACATGTAAAGCGCACTGTTACATCTGTATTGTTCCAGCCGTTTGTATTGGGAGCAGGAATTGCCGACACTGTCACCACAGGCGGAACAGTGTCACCACATGTCCCGGTTATTTGAATAGGGCTCCATCTGTTAGTATTTGTTCCGTCTCCTAATTGACCAGCCCAGTTATACCCCCAGGCCCATAAGGTGCCGTCTGATTTCAGGGCTATGATATGCAAGACTCCTGCTGAAATTGAAGCCCAACAAGCATTATGGGTTACTGTCTGCTGGGGAATAGCTGCTTCTGAAGGCAAGGCAACAAACATAGCAGCAAAACAAAAAAGCAGTAAAGACAATAGTCGCAAGCTCCACGCTCCAAGTTTCATTAACGAAAAGTTTCGGATAGCAGAAAACAATCTCATCAAATTACGTAACTTTTTCATGTTAATCCTTCCTTTGATTTTTTACAGGCTTTCTCCCCCTTCTTAGAAGAATGTGCTGCTTTATAGCATTCGGGAAATCCTTGTGTTAAGGAAAATCTGAGTTCTGCAGAAATTAAACGGCTAAAAATAGAGAATAACAATTTCTATGCTTATTTCCTGCTATGGCTTGCCTGCCATGGCTTTCCTTGAAATATTAGGTCATTTAATTTAGTATAAACAGTGGTCAGCGGTATACTTAAAAAATTATTCGGCACAAAGAATGAAAGGGAGATAAAGCGCCTGTGGCCTCTTGTCGAGCGGATAAACTCACTCGAACCGCAGATAGTTGCCCTGACCGACAGTCAGCTGAAAGACAAAACTACGGAGTTCAAAAAAAGGCTTGAACTCGGCGAAACACTCGCTGACATCCTGCCTGAGGCCTTTGCAGTTGTCCGTGAGGTCTCAAAGAGGACCTTGAAGATGCGCCACTTTGATGTCCAGCTTCTCGGCGGCTTAGCGCTTCATGAAGGTAAAATCGCAGAGATGAAAACAGGCGAAGGTAAAACACTTGTTGCTACCCTGCCTGTGTATCTCAATGCGCTTGAAGGCACGGGCGTTCATATAGTCACTGTAAATGATTACCTTGCAAGAAGGGACGCTCACTGGATGAGTCCCATCTATAATTTTCTCGGCCTCAGCGTCGGTGTTATCCTTCACGGGCTCACAGATGAACAGAGACAGGCTTCTTACAACTCTGATATAACATACGGCACAAACAATGAATTCGGTTTTGATTATCTCAGGGACAACATGAAATATGATATAACCCAGTATGTCCAGAGAGAGCTTAATTATGCAATAGTTGACGAGGTGGACAGCATTCTCGTTGACGAGGCAAGAACTCCGCTTATAATCTCAGGGCCCTCGGAAGAATCTACGGACAAGTACTATAAGATAGACAAGATAGTGCCAAGGCTTCAAAAAGATATTGACTACGCAATTGATGAAAAGGCAAAGACTGTAATCCTGACGGATGAAGGCAATATAAAGGCTGAAAAACTGCTCGGCGCAGGCAATTTGTATGACCCGGCCAACATTGAGCTTGTGCATCATGTGCTTCAGGGACTTAAGGCGCATACCCTTTTCAAGAGGGATGTTGATTATATTCTCAAGGACGGCGAGGTAATCATTGTTGATGAGTTCACAGGAAGGCTGATGCCCGGCAGGCGCTGGTCTGACGGCCTGCATCAGGCAGTAGAGGCCAAGGAAGACGTAAAGATAGAGAGTGAAAACCAGACTCTTGCCACTATCACATTTCAGAACTACTTCAGGATGTATAACAAACTCGCAGGAATGACAGGAACCGCTGACACAGAGGCCGAAGAATTCGGAAAAATATACAATCTTGATGTGCTTGTAATGCCTACAAATAAACCGATGATAAGGATTGATTCTCCTGACATGATATATAAAACGGAAAATGGCAAATTTAACGCAGTAATCAGGGAGATAGAAGAGCTTCATAAAAAGGGGCAGCCGGTCCTTGTCGGAACTATATCTATAGAAAAATCAGAGGTGCTGAGCCATCTGCTGAAGAAAAAAGGCATACCCCACTCTGTCCTTAATGCAAAATACCACGAAAAAGAGGCGGAGATAATAGCACAGGCAGGCAGAAACGGAGCTGTGACAATAGCAACGAATATGGCGGGAAGAGGCACAGACATAGTCCTCGGGGGCAATATCGAAGGGCTCGCAAGAGAAATCTTAATAGACAAAAAAGACTATTCTGAAGAAGATTACAGGCAGACTTTTTTAAAGGCAGAGAAAATATGCATTGAAGACAAGGATAAGGTTGTGAACGCCGGAGGCCTGCATATCCTCGGTACAGAAAGGCATGAAGCAAGAAGGATTGACAATCAGCTGAGGGGACGCTCAGGCAGGCAGGGAGATCCGGGCTCTTCAAGGTTTTACTTATCGCTGGAAGACGACCTTATGAGGGTCTTTGGTTCTGACAGGATCTCAGGGATTATGGACAGGCTGGGCATGGATGAAGATATGCCGATAGAGAACAAACTCGTGTCAAGGGCAATAGAGAATGCGCAGAAAAGGGTCGAGGCCCACAACTTTGACATAAGAAAACATTTGCTTGAATATGACGACGTTATGAATAAACAGAGGGTGGAGATATATTCATTCAGACGGGAAATCCTGCAGGGCGAAGAGTTAAAAGACAGGATATTCTCCATGATCGAAGATACTGTTGACGAGCTTCTTTCTATATATTGCCCTGATGAAAAACATCCTGAAGAGTGGGACATGAAGGGCCTGCGCGATGCTGCCTACGGTATATTTTCCATAACTTATTCCTCAACCCCTAAATCCATGGAAGAGGCAAGAGAATCTCTTATGTCTGCAATAAAAGAAGCATATGATAAAAAAGAAGCTGAGATCGGCAGCGACATGGCGAGATATATAGAAAAGATGATCATGCTTCAGGTGGTTGACACACAATGGAAAGATCATCTGCTTGGTATGGACCATCTTAAAGAAGGCATTGGCCTCAGGGGTTACGGCCAGAGGGATCCCCTCACTGAATATAAGAAAGAGGCATTTGATGTCTTTGCTGAAATGACAGACAGGATTTCTATCGAGGTATTGAGCAGAATCTTCAAAATTCAGATAAAAAAAGAGGAAGGCTTAAAAGAGATTCCCAAAAAGCAGAAATTGAACTATAATAAGATCGGCAGTCCTGAAGGCCAGCAGACGGTCCATAAAGGGAAAAAGGTTGGAAGGAACGACCCATGCCCATGCGGAAGCGGTAAAAAATACAAAAAATGTTGCGGTGTGAATGCCTAAGATACTTTTAATCGGTTCAGGTATTTTCAGGAAGGACTATGAGGATATCCTTTCCCAGGAGGGGTTCGAGGTCTCAAGGTTCAGGGCCATTGATAATGCGCTTCCCCGGCTCAATGAAAAGGTAAATATTATCATAGTTGAAAAAGAGCAAAGCAAAAACAGCTTTTTCAAAGACTTTATTAAAGCATCAGGCAATATACCAAAACTTGTAGTATCCCCGGACTATTCCTTCACGGGGCTTGGTGTATGGCTGAAAAATCCTCTTACCTACCCTGTTTACAATCCTTCCCAAAAAGAACTGCTGTATTTTATAAACCGTATTTTGAAAGAAAAAAGCATGCGCATCGAGAACAAAATACTTCAGCAGGAACTTGATATTGCAAAAAAAGAGATAGAGTTTTTTGAGAAGGTTGCAAAAATATTGACGTCCTCAATGGAGCTCAACCAAATACTTGTTGCAATAATGAAAAAAACAAAAGAGATGACAAATGCCGAGGCATGGTCTGTGCTCCTTGTTGACGAGGAGACAGGCGAATTAGTCTTTGAGAGGACCGACGGCAAGAAAAAACCCAGGATAGAGAAATACAGGCTGAAACTCGGGGAAGGCATTGCAGGCTGGGTTGCACAGGAGGGAGTTCCTGTAATCGTGCCTGATGTATCCCGGGATGAAAGGTTCAGTTCCAAGGTGGACAGGCAGACGCATTTCAGGACAAAGTCGTTGATGTGTGTGCCGATAAAAAGCAAAGGCCGCGTCATTGGAGTTCTTGAGGTCGTAAATAAGCTCACAGGCGGGCCGTTCACAAATGAAGACCTCACGCTGCTTATGAGGCTTATCGACCAGGCAGCGCTTGCAATCGAACGGACATCGCTCTACCAGAAGATGGCAGAACTCGCTGTCACGGATGACCTTACAAAGCTGTTTAATACAAGGTACCTGAACAGGACCATCGAGATGGAGATCCAGCGCTCAAACAGATACCACACATCAATATCCCTCATCTTTATTGACATTGACCATTTTAAAAATATAAATGACAACCACGGACATCTGGTAGGCAGCAAGACGCTTGTCGAGATGGGCCAGTTGATCATCAAGAGCCTGCGTGCTATAGACATTGTTGCCAGATACGGAGGCGATGAATTTGTGGTTGTCCTGCCGCAGACAACTCCCAGGGCAGCTGCTCTGATAGCAGAGAGAATAAGAGCAGCAGTCGAACATAATGTATTCCTCAAAAAAGAGGGCTATGGATTTAAGGTAACTGCAAGCTTTGGAGTTGCATCTTATCCTGAGAACGCAAAGACCAAAGAGGAGCTTCTTCGCCTGGCAGATGAAGCTATGTACAGAGTTAAAAATACCACCAGAAACGGAGTATATGTTATAGCGTGATAATAACCAATAACCAAATTACAACAGCAAAAATCAAAATTTGGAACCCTGTGTCCTGAATTTAAAACTATGGCACTTTTTAATTATGCCTCAAAAGAGATTACCCTTAAGATTGTTTACTACGGCCCCGGCCTGAGCGGAAAAACAACCAATCTCCAGCAATTACATTCAGCCCTGGACCCCAAAAAAACAGGGAAACTGCTTTCGCTAGCCACAGAAACCGACAGAACGCTGTTCTTTGACTTTCTTCCCATAGAACTCGGCAAGGTAAAAGACTTTTCCATCAGATTTCAGCTTTATACTGTGCCCGGTCAGGTAAAATATAATGCAACGAGAAAAGTTGTGCTTAAAGGCGCTGATGCCATTGTATTTGTCGCTGATTCTCAGCGGGCAATGAGGGAAGCAAACATGGAAAGCTTTGCCAACATGAAAGATAATCTCCTTTCAAATAATATAAACTTTGAAGATATATCGCTTGTCCTGCAATACAACAAAAGAGACCTTCCTGACGTGCTTTCAATTGATGAATTAAATAAAGACCTGAATGACGGCGAGCACGTATATCTTGAGGCTGAGGCAGTTAACGGCAAGGGTGTTCAGGAGGCGTTTCAGGTCGCTACAAAACTTCTTATCAAAGACATGGCCCGCAAGCATAAACTTGAGATCCAACCGGCTGCTCAACCTGAAAAACCTGCGCCTGTCAGTGAAGGAGTTATCTCTTCGCCGTTGTTTGAAGAAGAAAAAATACGCACTGAAGAACCATTGGCATCTATAACTTCAATGCAGGAAGAAATCGTAGTCATCCCGGAAAAAGAAATATCTGAAGCAGAAGTATTCGGAGAACAAATTATATCATTCGAAGAAGAGACGGACAAAGAAGAAAAAATCCCTGAAGCAAAACCTTCTGAAGCCCCCAAAGAGTCTGTATCCGAAGAAGATTTCTTTTTTACTAAAGAGCCTGCTCAACCATCCGGAATAATAGAAATGCCGGAGGTTAAAAAAGAAACAAAAGAAGAGTGGAGAGAACCCCAAATCAGAGAAGTTCCGGTATTCCCGGTTGAAGAACTCGACAAAATAAGAGCGAGCATCAAAGAAATTCCGGTATTCCCTGTTGCAAAACTTGATAAAATGGCTGAAGGCATTAAAGAAACAAACCAATTACTTGTCAGCCTTAAAGTTACAATCAGGGAATTATCTGATGAGCTGAGAAAAACAAAAGAAGAACAGAAAGAAATATTAAGCATAATCAGAGAGATGAAGATAGCTGAAACAGTAGAAAGAATAAAGAACAAAGGTAAAAAAGGCAGCTGGTTCGGAATGAAATAATCAAACCCTCTCAAGTGTTTTTACCAGCGCCTCTGCTTTTTTAAGGCTTTCATAATATTCCCTTTCAGGGTCAGAGTCCGCAACAATGCCTGCGCCTGCCTGAACATACGCAAACCCCTTCTTTATCAGGAATGTCCTTATTATGATATTCAGGTCCATGTTGCCTGAAAACCCGATATAGCCTATCGAACCCGTGTAAGGTCCTCTTGAGACAGGCTCTAGTTCGGCGATTATTTCCATGCACCTTACCTTTGGGACACCTGTTATTGTTCCTCCGGGGAATGCAGCCTTGATTGCATCAAAACATGTTTTCCCGTCAGCAAGATTTCCTTTCACATTAGAGACGATATGAATAACATGAGAATAATCCTCTGTGATCATCAGTTCATCAACATGCACGCTCCCATAATCACAGACCCTTCCTATGTCATTTCTTTCAAGGTCAATGAGCATTATGTGCTCTGCCCTCTCCTTCTCATTCAGCAATAATTCCTTACGCATTTTTTCATCTTCTTCCCTGTCCTTACCTCTCGGCCTTGTGCCTGCTATCGGCCTTGTCTCAACAATGCCATTTCTTATGCTTATCAGCCTTTCAGGCGAAGAACTCACAATCTGATAATCACCAAAATCAATATAAGCTGCAAATGGAGAGGGATTTATGGAGCGCAGAATCTTGTAAAGCTCCCAGGGCTTTGTTCTGCCGATTTCAGCAGACACCCTCAGGGAAAGATTTGCCTGAAAAATATCTCCGGCAGCAATATATCCCTTTGTCTTCTTTACGATGCCCATGTACTGTTTTTTGGATAAACCATACTTAAGTGCAGAAGCGCAGAAGTGCGG
>CAKKPR010000267.1:7686-11277 GCA_919901705.1 Thermodesulfovibrionales bacterium
CCATGTACTGTTTTTTGGATAAACCATACTTAAGTGCAGAAGCGCAGAAGTGCGGAAGTGCAGAAGTCTTTCCTTTTTTTAAACTTTTGAACTTTTGAACCTTTGAACTGATTTCATCTATTCGATGAATGGCTTCCTCATATTTCTCTTCCAAATCCACATCCATATATCCATATCCTAAATCCGTTTCCCTTGCTCCGGGGCAGACAATTATCCATGCCTTTTTCTTTTTATGGTCAAAGGCAATGAGTTTATCAATCATAAAAAAATGAGCGTCAGGGATTTTAAGATCATCCTTAGTTGTTTTAGGAAGCCTCTCAAGGTACTGCACAAAATCATAACTCAACAAACCTACAGCGCCGCCCTGAAATGGAGGAAGGGATTTTATTGGTTTCTGTTTATATGCAGTAACCAATGATTTCAATCTCGACAACGGAGCCACAGAAGATAATGACCTTCTGCCTTTTGTCGTGATTTCAACAGAACTATTTTTGACCTTGAAGATTAAATAAGGGTCAAAACCGATGAATGAATACCTCGCAATCTTCTCCGGCCCTTTCACGCTTTCAAGAAGAAAGCTGTTTGGAGATGCAAAAGATTCATAAACCAGATGCGGAGAAGAATATGGTATCTCCTTATAAACAGGAGTTATTTCTCCGTCTTTTATAAATTTAGAAAAGTTTTTTTTAGAGGGAGTGATCATAATTTCTGTTTACTGATACCTAAAACCTAGAACCTAAAACACGTTAGCTTTACGCCGTGAGCATCTCTAAAGAAATCAATTCAAGTGTCTTGAGAGGATTAGCAGAATTGATTATTGCCCTTCCCATTACAATATAATCCGCCCCTTCCCTCAATGCCTGCTTTGGCGTCATGGTCCTGTGCTGGTCATCAGGAGGCTGCCATGAGGGCCTTATGCCAGGCGTTACAATCAGGAATCCATTTCCGCAGTGGCCCTTAACCCTTGCAGCCTCATGCCCGGATGCGACAACCCCATCCAACCCTGCTTTTAACGCAAGCCCTGAAAGATGCCTCACGTGCGTGTTAAGGCTGTGCTGGATACCTATTTCATCCTTTAAAACCTGCTGAGACATACTTGTAAGAACAGTAACTCCAAGTATTCTCGGTTTCTTCAGATTTTCCTTTAGACACAATTCAACCACTGCTTCTTTGCATTTTTTCATCATCTCAAGTCCGCCTGATGCATGGACATTGAACATGTATACTCCAAGCCTTGTTGCAGCTATCGCAGCCTTTGTAACAGTATTTGGGATGTCGTGGAATTTGAGGTCCAGGAAAACCCTTTTATTCCTCTTGTGAAGCTCTTCTATAATCCTTGGCCCTGCTGAAGTAAAAAGCTCAAGACCCACCTTGTATATCTCTATCTGGTCATCAAACTTATCCACAAGCTCAAGGGCATAATTAAGTTCCGGGACATCAAGCGCTATTATTAATTTTTCTTTCCAGGGCATAATTTAACTTTCCTCATTTTGCTGTTTTGTCGTTCTATGTATGCGCACACCATCGGCAGTTATAATCACAAGATTCTTACTGATGTCTTTTTCCCCAATGCTCACATAATGCCTCTTAAATAACTCCAAGGTTTCCTCGACTGTGCGCTTGTAAATCTTAACCACAATAATACCGGCGCATTTATCGGGCGGGAATCGGAATATCCTCGAAAAATCCTTATCCATGGTAATAATCACCAGTTTTTCTCTGCATGCCCGTTTATAAACCTCATCGTCAGAAATACCGGAAAATCCTTCCCTGACGCTAAGCACATCGTGACCGGTTTTTCTTAGGTAACTAATAATAGGTTCAAAGAGATTTTCGTTGGCAAATAGTTTCACGCAAGAACCCCGGCCTCTTCATCCGCAAGAATGGAAGCGTAATTCAGACATGCCCTGATGTCTTCATCGGTAACATTTGGATATGCTTTTTTGATTCCCTTAAAACTTTCACCCGCTGCAAGAAGATCAAGTATTATATGAACAGGTATTCTTGTACCTCTTATGCAGGGTTTGCCGCTGCATATCTTCGGATCGCACACTACTCTATCTGTCAGCTTTTTCATATTCAACCCTCCTTTGAGCGTTTTTAATAAAAATGTATTATTGATATATCATAACAAACTTTGCCTGCTTCATACCTATCATTTTCTCCCCTCCACAACCGCAATCTCTTCCGGCGTGAGGTTGTAGAGGGCATAGACCATCTCGTCAATCTGTTTTTCGAGGGCGGAGGTGTCGGCATTGTGGTCTTTCTTTTTGGCGGTGAGGATTTTGTCGACAAAATCAATAAATGGCTGCTGTTTGTTCTTAGATAACTTAACTATGGGAATCTTTCCGACATAATAGTTGTCAAAGTGCATAGTTCGAATCGCCGAACAATATATAAACTTGTATGCAAACCAACTGTTGAAACGGCAATTCATCATTGCAAGGATGTATCGCAAGTCATATTCGTTACTTGTAAGTACGGTATTATTCACTGTGTCCACACTAAACACTTTGCCCTGCGAATCCATGGCAGCCATTATCACAATTCTTGGCATAGGATTTTGTATGTGGGCTACAATGTTTTGCGAAACAATCTTTGACTGGTTTAGAAAAAAACTTTTCTTTCTATTCTGTTCAATATCTGTTGAGGTTAAAAACCCTTTTGCTCTATGAATCCCATACCTGAAAATGTTTTTTCCTCCGATAACCGGGTATTCACCTTTGGATTTCAAGAATCTTTGTAGTGGCATTCCTCTCTTTGTCTCTGAGATTTCACGCATACGGACAACTGATAATGTAGAAGTCGCTTTCTCTGCAATTATTATTTCCTCTTCAGAAACATCGCAAATCCAAGCCGAATATTTTAATACCAACTCATTTGGAATAGTTACTGTACGGACAAACTCACTATCCAAAAACTTACGGGCAAGATAGGAATTATTTTTAATCGTATTACCATATAGAAAAACGACTTGTTCTAACTTTACATGTTCAAATGCCTTTTCCACATCAACAAGGATTGAAACCTTACCGAGCATCGCCTTTACTAAATCAAACCACCCCTCAGAGAATAAAAGTGATTTTGGAACTATGAATGTGAGCGTGCCTTGGTGATTAACAAGTCGATTCATGCCGTAATCAATAAAAACAGCCGCACTATTTGTATTTTTAGTGTTCTTTAGATTCTGCCTTATTTCTTCTAATTCATTTTTACCCATCTCCGCGCCATAAGGCGGATTGGCAATTACAATATCAAAACCACCCTTGCGACTGAATACCTCGCTAAAATAAACCTTGAAATCAAAATGTCTGTCGTCATGGGTGATTTCTCTGATAAGATGGCCTATATCTTCTTTTAATTGAGATTTTTTCTTTGAATTTGTCTCTTCAAAAAATCTGCCTTTCAGTTCTTCCAATTTCTTAAGCTGGGCATGATGAAATAAATCGTTGATGCCGAGAAGCGAATTACCGCATACAATTTTATAATCCAGATTCGGCAGGGGTTTTATCTGCTTGATATCATCCTCATCTACGACAAGCGACAGCCACAAACGGAGTTTGGCAATCTCTACCGCACCGGGGTCTATGT
>CAKKPR010000268.1 GCA_919901705.1 Thermodesulfovibrionales bacterium
GTAGAGATATAATAGTTTCTTAAATCTTATTATTTTGGAGAATATATGACTATCACAGAGAAAATACTTGCAGCGCATTCCGGAAAGAAAAAAGTCGAGCCGGGTGAATTGATCGATGCCAGGGTAGACCTGATACTTGCAAATGATATCACTGCGCCGATAGCAATCCAGGAATTTAAAAAAATTGGAGCCAAAGATGTTTTTGACAAAAGCCGCATAGCCCTCATCCCTGACCACTTCGCGCCTCAGAAAGACATAAAAGCTGCCGAGCAGTGCAAAATGCTTCGGGAATTTTCGAAAGAATATAATCTCGAGCTTTATTTTGAGGTTGGAAGGATGGGAGTTGAGCATGCACTCCTGCCGGAGCAGGGACTTGTTGTTCCGGGTGATTTAATAATCGGGGCTGACAGCCATACATGCACTTATGGAGCGCTCGGGGCATTTTCTACCGGGGTAGGCTCAACTGATGTTGCATCTGCAATGGCGACAGGTGAATGCTGGTTCAAGGTTCCCGAGTCAATGAAGTTCATATATCACGGTAAACTCAAGAGATGGGTTGGAGGAAAAGACCTGATACTTCATACAATAGGCGATATAGGCGTTGACGGAGCATTATATATGGCCATGGAATTTGAAGGAGAGGCGATTACAAATCTCCCGATGTATGGAAGGCTCACAATGTGCAATATGGCTATCGAGGCAGGAGGAAAAAACGGCATCATAGTGCCTGACAGGATCACAAAAAAATATGTAAAAGGAAGGGCCAGGAGAGAATTCATATTTTATAAATCTGACAAAAAATCAAAATATGCCGGGATAAAGGAATACGACTGTTCAAAGATACCATTGACAGTGGCATGCCCTCATCTTCCTTCAAACACAAAACCGGCAGCAGAACTTTCGCATGTCACCATAGACCAGGTAGTAATAGGCTCATGCACTAATGGAAGGCTCGAGGACCTGAGAGAGGCAGCTGAGATTATTAAGGGCAGAAAGGTTAATCCCAATGTAAGGTTGATAGTAATTCCTGCTACACAGCAGATTTATAAACAGGCGATTAAGGAAAAACTGGTTGACATATTCATTGACGCGGAGGCTGTTGTATCAACTCCCACATGCGGCCCTTGTCTTGGAGGCCACATGGGAATTCTTGCAAAAGGAGAAAGGGCGCTGGCAACCACTAACAGGAATTTTGTCGGAAGGATGGGACATCCTGAAAGCGAGGTCTATCTTTCAAATCCTGCAGTTGCCGCAGCGTCAGCAGTCCTTGGACGGATAGGAACTCCTGAGGAACTGGGGTTGTAATGTCACCTGAAGAAAAACTTAAAGAACTGTGTCTCAAATTACCGGAGGTACCAAAACCTCTCGGCTCTTATGTCCCGTTTGTCAGGACAGGCAACCTTGTCTTTCTCAGCGGCATGCTTCCTTTAAGGGGAGGAAAGCTAACCAGGCAGGGGAGAGTTGGAGAGAAGGTAACTATTAATGAAGCATTGGAAGATGCAAAAACAGCGGCCATCAATGCCCTTGCAGTTTTAAAATCTAATATTGGAAGCCTTAACAAAGTCCGGCGGTGCATAAAAATAACCGGCTACGTGGCATCAGCCCCTGATTTTACAGAACAGCCCAGGGTCCTTAACGCAGCCTCTGACTTAATGGTTGAAATTTTTGGCGAGGCAGGGAAACATGCAAGGGCAGCTGTAGGGGTGAATATACTGCCTTTGAACTCGCCTCTGGAAATAGAGTTTATATTTGAAATTGCCTGACTGCTATTATTCAGGCAGGGATAAATTATACCCGGAGGTCATCAGCAGTTCCTCTTCCCTTGCTTCAAACATATCGAGAAAGGCATTAACGACATACGGGTCAAACTGTGAACCGGCTCCCTGCTTCAATTCCTCTTTCGCCCTGAACAAAGTCAGAGAGCGCCTGTAAGGCCTGTCTGTCAGCATGGCGTCGAAGGTATCAATAACAGCGAGTATCCTTGCCTTGAGCGATATCTCATCTCCAGGTATGCCGTAAGGATAACCTCTTCCATCATATCTTTCATGGTGTTGTATAATCGTTGTCCTGACGCCGGCAAGGGTGTCAATAGGCCCGAGTATTTCATCTCCTATCAGGGGATGGGCTTTCACAAGGCCATACTCATTTGCAGTAAGTTTTCCTTCTTTATGAAGCACCATTGAGTCTATCCCGATCTTCCCTATATCATGAAGAATCGCTGCATGCTCAAGCACCTCAATCTCCCTGTAGTCAAGCCCTATATACTTGCCAAGTTCAACAGACAGGTATCTGACCCTTTCGGAATGGCCCTTTGTGTATCTGTCGTTCGCTTCAAGCGCATTTACGAGCGACTGGATTGTTGCAAAATAATTGGTTTTCACTCTTTCATACAGCCATGCGTTTTCAATTGAAACCATAGCCTGGTTTGCAAGTGTTGTAAGTAATTCAAGTTCATCATCTGTAAAAGATGCTCCGTCAAGCTTATCTTCCAGCAGCATTGCGCCTATCACCTGGCCTTTCATCTTCAAAGGCACGCCTATTGCGGAGTTATTAATGCCGAAGCTGTTTTTCCTGGCAGTGTCTTTTTCATGTATTATCAGAGGGCTGCCGTTATCCATAAGTTCGCTGTAAATGGGTTTAAAATCCAGAGCTACATCTCCAAAATCCTCAACGCCGATGCCGTGATGATACTTCAGCGTAAGAGATGGTTTTTCATTCCGTTTTAAATAGATTGCGCCCCTTCCCGCAGACAGCAGTTCAGCAGTCGTCTTTATTATCAGCTTTATAAGCTCATCTGTCTCGATAATCGAACTCAGCATCTTTCCGACGTCATTTATCCGCCTCAGCCTTTCAATCATTTTTTCGAGTTCTACATTCTTTGACTTCACCTCTTTTGATAGTGTAACAACAGTCTTATTCGCTGTCTCAACCTCTTTTACCTTGAACTGAAGCTGGGCATTTAATTCCTCCAGCTTTCTCTTATGATCAAGGTCCAGCTTTATCTTTGACAACTCTTTCTCTTTCCGCAGGCTTTTTTCATGAAGGCCCCTGACCTCGTCCGTCATCTTGTTGAAGGCCCGGCTGATAATGCCGAGTTCGTCATTGCCTGTGGCATGGGCCTTAGCCTCCCAATTCCCGGCCTCAAACTCCTTCATGGCCGAGAGGACATTCTTAAGGGGCTTTAATATGAGTTTCGAAAACATGATACTTAAAATAATTGCCACTGCAAGAACTGAAAGGATATTGGAAAAAACAAGAAACCGTTTTATGGACATTATGTCATTTTTGCTCCTGGACATATCGTATTTAATCTGTATTATCCCGGCAGTCTTTACTTCTTTGTTATGGCAGCCATAACATTCAGGCTTATTGGATATAGGCTTGAAATAAGTTATAGCTTCTTCGTTTAAAATGGGCTGCTTTTGATGGTCGCTGTTTGCTAGTGTATATTCTTTGGCCTTCAGGCCTATCTCATCAGGCGATTTTGACTTCATTATCCCGCCGCTTGTTGAAAGTATTCTAAGGGTTGTTATCTCCTGGTTCTTTCCGATATTCTCAAGTATTTTCTGCACGTCGGCTGTTCTTCCGCTTTCCATTGCATCTGTGATGCTTCTTTCAATGAGATCGCTTAAAACCTCTACATCTTTAAGTTTTGAATCTATCAGCATCTTTGTCTGAACTCTGAGTACGACAGCCGCAGATGTGCCGATTGTTAAAAGCAGGACTACTGTCAGGACTATGATAATCTTAGACTTTAGAACCATTTAGTGCTTAAACCTCTCGCTCCTGTTTACGCCTGTTTTGACTTAACAGTCAAATCCTTACATATTGAAAAGCAATTTCTATACCCGAAAAATAGCCTAAAAATCCTTGTTTTTTAATGACAAATTCTAAACTTCAGACTTTAATTTCGTCTTTTCACCCAGTCTGATTGAAAACCCACAGTCCAGTTGTTCACC
>CAKKPR010000269.1 GCA_919901705.1 Thermodesulfovibrionales bacterium
TTATTGTCTTTGCCTTCGCGGGTGACTCAACAATAACTACGGAATTCATTTATTCGATTACCTCCAAATCAATCTGTCATTCCCGTGCAAACGGGAATCCAGTCTTTAAGTGTATAGATTCCTGCCTTCGCAGGAATGACATTTCAGTATTTTTCATACAAGAAAAAACTTCTTGCCTTCTGTTTGTTTTGCAACGCCTTTTAATTCAAGGCCGAGGAGAATTCCGAGCACCCTTGATGCGGGCATACTGCTTTCTCTTGAAAGCACATCAACATGCTTAGGTTCTGCTGTCATTATATCACAAAGTCTTTGTTCGTCAACTGTAAGCTCTACCATGGCTTTTGTCTTTGTCTTTATAAAGCCTTTTAGAATAGGCGCGAGTTCTTCTATTATATCTTCTACGTTGCGGACAAGTTTTACGCCGTTTTTGATTAGCTCGTTAGTCCCTGCTGAGTTTGCAGAATTAATATTACCGGGCACTGCAAAGACTTCTTTGCCCTGGTCTGCGGCACAGCTTGCTGTTATTAATGAGCCGCTGTCGGCAGTTGCTTCTATAACAAGCACTCCGAGAGACAGCCCGCTTATCAGCCTGTTTCTTCTTGGAAAATTTTCTCTTTCAGGTTGTGTGCCCGGCGGGAACTCAGTTATTACACATCCTGAGCAGGATATCTTTTCCATCAGCATCTTATTCTCCGGCGGATACGGCACATCAATGCCCGAGCCTAAAACAGCAATGGTCCTGCCGCCGGAATTAACCGCGGTGGTATGCGCCAGAGTATCTATCCCCCTTGCCATACCGCTCACAATAGTAAACCCCAGCGAGGTGAGTTCAGCTGATAATTTCTCAACGGCAAACCTTCCATAGGAACTGTACTTTCTTGAGCCTACTACTGCAATGGCAAACCTGTCCTCTTTTTGCACGCTGCCCTTGGTGTAAAGAACGATTGGAGAATCTTCCATATTTTTAAGTAGTTCAGGGTAGCCCGTGTCGTCAAGTGTAACTACGTTTACATTTTTGCTTTCAAGTGTTTTAAGCTGTGTGTCTATCTTTTCCCATCCTTCGAACCCTTTTATATTTTTTGCCTTTTTAGGGCCTATGCCCGGGATGCCGGCAAGCTCTTTGTATGAAGCGTTGAATATCTTTTCAGGCTTCCTGTAAAGGGCAAGAAGCTTCTTTGCTGTTACAGGGCCCACATCAAGCACATCATTAAGCGCAATCCAGTATTTAGTATCGGACACGGGTTAATTAATAAATAAGCAGCTATGGTATTCGAGCGGTTTGATAGCCCATTGAGAATGTCCGCCTCATCGGATTCGCCTGAGGCGAAAGCGAAAATGCTATAGCTGTCTATTACCTCCT
>CAKKPR010000270.1 GCA_919901705.1 Thermodesulfovibrionales bacterium
AATGAGGAAGACAGGATTGCATCAACTATCTCCGGGATCAGAAGGTGCAGCGACGCTGCCATTATTGTTGTCAGCGACGGCTCTGTTGACAACACAGCCAATGAAGCCAGAAGCTCAGGTGCAAACGTTATAGAGCTTCCATTTAATATGGGTTATGGCGCGGCTCTACAGACGGGTTTCAAATACGCATTAAAAAAGAAATATGAATTTGCTGTCCAGATGGATGCTGACGGCCAGCATGACCCTTTGTCAATAGAGGCTCTGATCGAACCCATTCTAAAGAATGAGGTTGATGTTGTGATAGGTTCAAGGTTTTTAAGCGAGGAAAGTTATAGTGCGCCTTTTGTAAGAAGGATGGGGATGTATTTTTTTGGTTTTATCACTTCTGTTTTAACCGGAAGAAAAATAACAGATCCTACCTCCGGATTTCAGGCCTTAAACAAGAAAGTAATGGGGTTTTACGCGAGCAGGGCATATCCTGTTGATTATCCCGATGCAGATGTGATTATTATGCTTCACAGGAAAGGTTTCAGATTTAAGGAAGTCCCTGTAGTTATGCATAATGCTGCAAAGCCTTCAATGCATGGCGGAATCATCAATCCGCTGTATTATATTTTTAAAATGCTGCTTTCGATTTTTGTAACGTTATTAAGAAAGGAGTAAGGCTTATGACTATTCAACAGAAATTGTTTGCATTAATAATCGGAGCGGGTGTGTTTCTGATAATTTTAGAGATGGTGAGAAGAAGAAGGCTTGCTGAAGAGTATTCATTTCTATGGCTGGCAACAGGCCTTGGAATCGTTGTGCTTGTTTTATGGTATGACATTTTAGAAAGGCTCACGCGTTTTATCGGAGCCGTAAATCCAACAACAACACTTTTTATATTTGGGTTTATTTTTTTAATACTTATCAATCTTCACTATTCTGTGAAGATTACTAAACTTACTGCTCAGGTAAAAGACCTTGCCCAGAAGCTGGCGATATACGAGAAAGAAAAATAAATAAAAAAGGGTAAAGGGCAAAATAGGTTGAGAAGGGGAAGAAGGTTAAGAAGTTTCGAGACGGATTGAGGCTGTTGTTGTATAGAGAATGATTCCTTCATTGCAGAAAAAGCATATAGC
>CAKKPR010000271.1 GCA_919901705.1 Thermodesulfovibrionales bacterium
TCCTCTTCGCCTCAGGCGAATCCGCTGGGGCGGAGGAGCCACTTGTCGAAGACCGAGAATGAGCGAAAAGATGATCCATCCTCTATTACGTTTATTCCACCGGCGTTACAACCGCCATCACAACAAGCTTTTCGCCCTTATTTGCCTCAAATCCATGCGGGACCATCGGCTCGCAAAGTATGCAGGTCTTTTCATCAGCCTCTATCTTTTCATCGCCTACGGTAAATGTGCCTTTCCCCTGAACAACATACATCAAAAGACGCAGAGGAGCCTTGTGAGGTTCGAGTTTCTGGCCTTCATTCAGGCACATGAGCGCAACGCGCATCTCTGGTTTGTCTGATAGCATGTCTCTTGAAATTTTGTCTGGCGAAAATTTTATCAGTTTTTTAAAGTCCAGTATTTCCATAAATGCCTCCTATGTGATTCTTCTTGGATTGTTAACCTGCATGTCTTATTAATAACATGGCATGGGAGATAAGGGCAATGATATATATCATATGTTTACCACCATCTCCAGAGCGCTATTACAAAGACTATAAGAAATACCAGCGCAAGGTTCATGTAGGCAAAGAAGTAAAAGAGTTTTTCATAAAAAGGTATTGTTGGTTTTTCCGTTGACTCAATGAGTTTTCCTATCTGTGGCATTGAAAGAATCTTTTCCTCTCCATGCGGCGCCATTTTTAATGCATCCGTGAGGTCGTGGCCTGCAAGATGTTTTTGGAGGTGTGAGCCGTTCTTCCAGGGTTTGCTTCCTGTTATATCATAGATTAATCCTTTGTATACGACATAAGCAGGGCGGCCTTCTTTACCGTCAAAGGTATGGAGTTCATTGTATGCAAGGTCACGTTTACCCTGCGGTATTTCCACCTTCCCTTTTATCCCCCATTTTCTCCTCATCCTTGGGCCTATATAAGTTATCACTATAACTGCGGTTGAAACCATAATCAGAAACAGAATAATTTTGATGCTAAGGAGGATCCCAAATCTTGTTGTATATAAAACCTTCCATGCCGGTATCCTCGCGATGGTAAGCATGGCGCCTGTAATGGCCATGATTATAATGGAGAGCCATCCCAAAAAAAGCTCTCCCTTTGGAAGTCCTTTTGAAGCATATGCCGGTTTCAGGAGCAGGTGAACATAAAGTATTGTTCCAAACCATATTATTGCAAAAAAAAGATGGATATAACCAATGATAAAACGTATAACTTTCTGTATATTTGTCAGAGGCCTGTAAAGGCCTTTTATCTTCATCTCGTCGAGATAGTTCTCGCCTTCTTTTGTTAGTTTACCTCCTCCGATTGCATCGACATGGCATTCTTTACACTCAAATCCCGTCTGGCGGGCATAGTCTGTTGTTGCAGAGGATATGGATGGCATGAGAAACAATGTGAAAACAAGAAAACATATATTAACTTGCCATCTGTTCATGTTGCCCCCTTGTTCAATGTTAAAAAGTATGAAAGAGAGGAAAGCTTAATGTAAAGTTGGTTCTTTCTCATTTCAAGTGGGTATTCCCCCTTTCCGCACACAGGCGGATTCGCTGAGGAGAAAAAAA
>CAKKPR010000272.1:0-12269 GCA_919901705.1 Thermodesulfovibrionales bacterium
CGATATCCATACCCCTATTGCATTGCCCACAAATTATACGTATAATACACGTATGGAGGTGAGTGATGGCAAAGGCGGCGCTCAAAAAAGAGAAATGGACGCTTTCTTTTAATTCTTCATTAAAAAGAGCTGTTATTAATGAAGCAAACAAAAAAGGTGTTTATCCTGTCAATTTCCTCGAAGAAATGGTCAGGGAGAAGCTGAATCCCTACGGCTACACCGATGTAAAAGACAGTGTGGCTCATGTCAGAGCAATAAGGAAAAAATCAAAAGAGGTCTCTGCAAAGGCATTTCTCGATGAGATTAAGAGATGGCAAAAACCAGGCTCTTAGTAGATACCGACATATTCATAGATTTTTTTAATAGCGGCTATTTTGAAGCTATCCTTGAGGGCAAAGATTTTGATATATATTATTCTGCAGTGACTAAAAAAGAACTGTTTGCAAAGCAGGGGCTGAAAGATTCAGAAAAACAGGCGATTCTTTATGTGCTGAAGAAATATAGAATAATCCCTATTACGCAAAATATAGCCGAAAGATTTTCAGCTGTGCTTTATGAATACCCGGAAATGTCAAAGGAAGACGCTTTAATAGCAGCAACAGCGCTTGATAGAAAATTACCCTTGATTACAAGGAACTGGAAGCATTACAGAAAAATTAAAGGGTTAGTTCTGTTTGGCTCACAAATCCGTCGTTGATTTTTCACTTCGGTACCCAGACTTTTCCTTTATCAATTATATGCTCAACCAGCCACCCGCGTTTGTGAAGCTCCCTTGCTATCCATTTCCTATGGCATTTCCAGGGAAATTTTTCCGCACAGATGATTACTGCATTGCCGTCGCCTGCAATATTCTCAAGCTCGTCGATCCCTATTTTAAAATCTTCTGTTGAAGTATATGCTTCATAGCCGCCTTTTCTGAAACCGCCGAGTTCTTTGCCGAGGAAGACATAGGCGATATTTTCTTTCTTTAAGAGATTCCCAAGATTCTCCCGCGTAAATATCTGAATCTTGCTTTTTGGGTAACTTCTGACGTCAATCAGGGTTTTAATATCATAATTAAGAAGGATCTCAATAAAATCCTCCTCGCTTCGTCTGCTTGTGCCGAGGGTATAGACCTTTTTATCGTAGATTTCAGTCATATACTTGAGTTTAGCATGCGTGATAAATTTCCGTGAGAAGATTTAGATTATAGAGGCAGTTTCTGTCGTTGCTATATCTCCGAGATAGAAATTTCTACCCTCTATGTGATAAATTAATAAATTCAATTAATCAAGGGAAAGGATTTAAAGAGATGATTAAGAAGAAAAAATATGTTGTTGCTGTTGTGGGCGCAACGGGAGCAGTCGGGAACGAGATGATTGCAACGCTTGAGCAGAGAGATTTCCCTGTTGAAAAACTCAGGCTCTTTGCCTCTGAACGCTCGGAGGGCAAGACCCTTGAATTTCAGGGAAACCAGATTCCTGTTGAGACCTTAAACGAAGATTCGTTTAAAGGAATTGATATCGCTCTTTTTTCTGCTGGCGCTGAGAGGTCAAAGATATGGGCTCCGATTGCAGCAGAGTCAGGGTGTGTTGTTGTTGACAATTCAAGCCAGTGGAGGATGGATCCCGATGTGCCATTGGTAGTGCCTGAGGTAAACAGCCATGACCTCAAGTGGCATAATAAGAAGGGGATTATTGCAAATCCAAACTGCTCTACCATACAGATGGTTGTGGTCTTAAAACCCATACACGATGCAGCAAAGATAAAGAGGGTTGTCGTAACTACATTTCAGTCTGTTTCAGGCACAGGCAAAAAGGCAATGGACGAACTCCTTCAGCAGACAACAGACCTGCTGAATTTTAAGGAGATAAAATGCAATGTCTATCCGCACCAGATTGCCTTTAATGTGCTTCCTCATATAGACAAGTTTCTTGAAAACGGTTATACGAAAGAAGAGATGAAGATGGTGAATGAGACAAAAAAAATAATGGGGGATGACTCAATCAGGCTCACCGCAACAACTGTGCGCGTGCCTGTTTTCAGGTGTCATTCAGAGAGCCTTAATATCGAAACAGAAAAAAAACTTACACCGAACGATGTGAGGGCATTGCTTTCAAAGGCCCCGGGCATTGTTGTGTTTGATGCGCCTGAAAAGAATGTCTATCCATTGGCTGTGGGCGTAGCAGGTAAGGACGAGACATACGTCGGCAGAATAAGAGAGGACGAATCCATAGAAAACGGGATAAATATGTGGATTGTTGCTGATAATCTGAGGAAAGGCGCAGCCCTTAATGCTGTCCAGATAGCAGAAAAGCTTGTGGAAATGGCGAAATAGAAATTAACATATATGGAGGGGTTATATAGTGAACGACTTAAATAAGTTGACATGCAATTTGTCATTACGAGCGAAGCGAAGTAATCCCAGCCTTGAGATTGCTTCGGGCTATCGCCCTCGCAATGACAACTTTCTTTTGGCGTTGACTATAGTATTTTCGCTCAAATACTACAACCCCTCCGTTAATCATGAATTTATATGAACATTAAACTTGCAACAGGAGAAGAGATTTCAATTGCAGAGGGAGAAAATATCCTCTCTGCCCTCAAAAGACACGGGAAATATCTTATCTCTTCCTGCGGCGGTAAGGGCACATGCGGCAAATGCCGTGTAAAGGTCCTCTCCGGCAAATACAGGACAGCAAAGGCAGGGAAGATTTCCAGGGGCGACAGGGACAAGGGAATTGTCCTTGCCTGCCAGACCTTTCCGGAGCAGGAAATTTCAGTAGAGCTATTAGAAAGCTCCAGGCTTGTCATCGGAGACAAGATCGCCCTTTCAAAATCAAAGGACCTTGCGGAACTCTTCAAATTTCTTGACGGGAAGATATCTCCGATAGTGAATAAAGTCAGTGTCAAACTCCCGCCTCCTTCCATTGAAGACCATATAAGCGACCTCGAAAGATTAAAAAGGGAATTGGATATCAAAGGCATGACAGAGATGAGGTTTTCTCATGGTTTTGTCTTATCTATGGCAGATTCTATGAGAAGTTCAGGCTGGGATATAGACCTTGCCCATGTCGACGGTGCAGAGGCTATTTTTATAACAGACAGGAGAGATACCTCAAGGTACGGGCTCGCGGTTGATATAGGAACCACAACAATTGTTGTTTACCTGATTGACTTCTCTGATGGAAGGCTTGTTGATGTCGGAATGACATATAATTCTCAGATACGGCATGGAGACGATGTTATCACAAGGATAATCTATGCAACAGAACGCGGAGGGCTTAATGAACTCAGGGATGTTGTTGCAGAGGATATTAATAACCTTATAAGAACCATTATAGAGAAACATAAAATTAAACCGGAACGCATTGAGTCAGCTGTTGTGTCCGGCAATACGACCATGTCTCATATATTCTGGGGCATTGACCCGCGTTACATAAGGGAAGAGCCGTATATACCTGCGGTAAACTTTTTTCCGTTATGGAAGGCAGGCACAGCAAGGCTTAATATTAACAAACAGGCGCCTGTCTATACGTTTCCATGTGTTGCCAGCTATGTTGGAGGGGATATTGTCTCCGGCGTTCTTGCCTCCAGGATGCATAGAAGCAGTGAGATAGCATTATTTATGGATATCGGCACAAACGGAGAGATAGCTGTAGGGAATAACGAGTGGCTTATGACAGCCGCGTGCTCTGCCGGCCCATGTTTCGAAGGAAGCGGAATAAAGCATGGGATGAGGGCCACAGAGGGCGCAATAGAGGCAATAAAGATTGCACCTGACACCTTTGAGCCTTCTTTTTCTGTAATAGGCAATACAACGCCGACAGGAATATGCGGCTCAGGAATGATAGACGCCATTTCGGAGATGTTATTGGCCGGCGTAATAGACCAGAGGGGAAAGTTTGTCAGGGACGTAAAGACTGACAGGATACGAGAAGGAGATGAAGGCCCTGAGTTTGTTTTTTGCAGGGGAGAAAAGGACGTTGTCCTCACAGAGGTTGATATAGAGAATGTCCTGAGGGCAAAGGCTGCAATCTATGCAGGCATATCTCTCCTCATTAAGGAAGTCGGCTTTACGCTCGACAGCATTGAAAGGATTTATGTTGCAGGCGGATTCGGCAATTATCTTAATGTGGATAAGGCGATTATTCTTGGAATGCTTCCTGACCTTCCAAAAGAAAAGTTCATGTTCCTCGGAAATACGTCAATTGCCGGAGCTTACCTTTGCCTTCTCTCTGAGAAGTTAAGAAGAGAGGCAGAAGAGATAGCTCACAAGATGACATACATGGAGTTGTCTGTTTCGAGGAATTTCATGCACGAATATATGTCAGCGCTGTTCCTTCCTCATACTGACATAGGGCTGTTTCCCACTGTAGCAAAGCTGCTTAAGACAGGTTAAAGACTTCAAGACGGAGGTTTTATTCGCTATGCCTGAGTTTAAAGGAGTAACGGTAGTCAAGAGGGCAAATATCTATTGAGCTATTACAGTCTATGATTCATAACAATCAAAATCAGGATTGCTCTATACTCGACATATTAAGGTCGTTATTCGGTTTTCAGGCATTCCGTCCTAACCAGGAACCCATAATAAAGAGCATCCTCAGCGGGAAGGATGTCTTTGCGGTAATGCCCACAGGCGGCGGGAAATCCTTATGCTACCAGTTGCCTGCGACGGTGATGCACGGCACGGCGGTCGTAATCAGTCCGCTCATCTCCCTGATGAAAGACCAGGTGGATGCAGCGGTCGAAAACGGGATAACTGCCGCTTTCATGAACAGTTCAATGAATGCCGATGAGGTGGCCGATGTATATCGCATGTTGAAATATAACAAGATAAAACTGCTCTACATCGCTCCCGAGAGATTTGCGATGCCGCATTTCCTCGAAAGGCTGAAGGCCGCTGCTGTCTCTCTCTTTGCCATAGACGAGGCACATTGCATATCCGAATGGGGACATGATTTCCGTCCGGATTATCTCGGTCTTTCCCTTATTACGAAGATGTTTCCCGATGTGCCGGTTGCAGCCTTTACCGCAACAGCAACGCAAAAAGTCCAGAAAGATATCATCAATAAAATCGGGCTCAGGGAGCCCCATATCGTGCGTGCATCCTTCAACCGGGCAAACCTCTTTTACGAGGTGAACCCGAAATCGAAGCTTGAATTGCAGCTACTGGAATTCCTTAAAGGACACAGGGGCGAATCAGGGATCATCTATCGCACAACCCGTGACTCGGTTATGGAAACCGCCGGGTTCCTCGTGTCCAAAGGGATCAGCGCAGTGCCTTATCACGCCGGGTTATCTTCAGAGGAAAGGAATAGAAACCAGGAGGCGTTCAACAGGGATGAGGCATCGGTGATAGTAGCGACCATCGCCTTTGGTATGGGCATAGACAAGTCAAATGTGCGGTATGTCATCCATGCTGACCTCCCCAAAAATATCGAAAGTTATTACCAGGAGACAGGACGCGCAGGGCGTGACGGCGAGCCCGCCCGCTGCCTCCTTTTCTTTAGCAGGGGAGACATCCCCAAGATTCGCTATTTCATCGACCAGATAACGGACGACGGGGAACGCTCAATCGCAATGGGGAAGCTGAGCCAGACCGTAGGGTATGCATCGCATAATGTATGCAGGAGAAAGCAGCTCCTCGGTTTTTTCGGTGAAGAGTATCCTGATGACAATTGCAGCGCTTGCGATATCTGTTCAGGCAGCGTTGAGCAGGTCGATATTACCTCAGATGCGCAGATTGTTATGTCGGCCATGTCGGGAACGCATGAGCGTTTCGGTATGGGCCACATTATCGATATCATAACCGGCGCGGATACAAAGCGCATCCGGGAGTTAAGGCATAATGAAATCAAGGCCTACAGCGCAGGGAGCCACAAAGATAAAAAATATTGGCGTTTTCTGGGTGATGAACTCCTGGCACAGGATATTATCCGTCAGGACGGTGAGCAATACCCGGTATTGAAGCTGACACAGAAAGGCTCGGATGTGCTCTATGGAAAAGAAAAGGTGACAGCATTAAAGAGAGAAGAAATAAGAAAAAAGATCCGGCAGCCGGAAAAGGGGGGACCGGGACAATATGATGAGGCCCTTTTTGAGAGACTTCGCAGTGTCAGAAAAAGGATTGCTGAAGAACACCAGGTTCCGCCTTATATTATTTTTTCCGACAAAACCCTCCATGAAATGTCCGGCTACTTTCCTTTGACATTCCCCGAGATGAGAAGGATCAGCGGCGTAGGAGACGCAAAGCTTGAACGGTATGGGGAAGATTTCATTCAGGAGATAAAAATATATCTGGATGAAAACCCCGGCATTCCGGTCCCGGCAACGAATTCAGGCAATCGGCCGGCAGACTTCGATTATCCTGACGCGGGACAGGCATCAAAAAAGAAAAACTGCTCAAGGCAGGATAAGAGAAAGCTTTACCATTGATACTCCTCATCTATCCTCCGGTTGCAAAACCATGCGAACCGCCTGCCGGCATATCGAGACTCTCGGCTATGCTCGGAAGGCATAAAGTTGAGCACCGTCTTCTCGATGCAAACATAGACGGGCTGCTCCATCTCCTTCAAATGCCTTTCCCAGCAGAAAAAGTAAAAGATGCATGGACAAGGAGGGCCTTCAGAAATATTGAACAAAACATCTCTTCCATTAGAGAGCCGGGTTTGTACCGGCATCCCGACCGTTACAAAAAGACGGTCAGCGATATTGGCAGGGTACTCAGCAAAGTCTCCCTGCCGGGTTCAGCAGTGGGCCTGGCAAATTATGGGCATAAAGGCCTGTCTCCATTAAAAAGCAAAGACCTCCTGAATGCCGCAGGACAGCCTGAACTGAACCCCTTTTATCCATATTTCCGAATGAGACTAAGAGAACTCTTTAGCGAGAAAGAGCCTTCATTTGTGGGTATCTCCCTGAACTATCTGAGCCAGGCATTATGCGCCTTTGCAATAATAGGTTTCATAAAGCGCGAATTTCCGGGAGTTAGAATAATTCTGGGAGGCGGGCTTGTTACTTCATGGCTGAAGAATCCCAGTTGGAAAAACCCCTTCTCAGGCCTTGTTGACCATTTTGTGGCAGGCCCCGGCGAATATCAACTCCTCTCGCTCCTGGGCCTTGCTGCTGCGGAAGAAAAATTACCCATGCCTGACTATATTTCTCTGCCAGGGGATAAATATCTTTCACCGGGTTTTGTACTTCCCTACAGCGCATCAACAGGGTGTTACTGGAACAGGTGCGGGTTCTGTCCTGAAAGGGCAGAGGAAAATCCTTATGTCCCCATTCCGGTGCAGCAGGTAATTTCGGACTTAAAAGATCTTACAGAAAAGACCGCTCCTGTGCTTATCCATCTTCTTGACAACGCCATAAGTCCGGCGCTCCTCAAGGCCCTTGCTGCTGACAACGCCGGCATTCCCTGGTACGGGTTCAGCCGCATCAGCCCCCTTCTGGCTGACCCGGATTTCTGCATTGCCCTGAGAAGGTCCGGGTGCGTTATGCTCAAGCTCGGAATTGAATCAGGAGACCAGGAAGTGCTCAACAGTCTGGAAAAAGGGATCAATGTTGAGACAGCTTCCGTTGTCCTGAAAAATTTGAAAAACGCCGGGATTGCCACTTATGTCTATCTTATTTTTGGCACGCCTGCGGAAACAGAGACGAGTGCAAGGAAGACACTTGAATTTACTGTTCAGCACAGCGACAGCATCGGCTTCCTGAACCTCGCGATATTCAATATGCCTGTCTGCGGAAAGGCCAGCCCAGGGATCGAGACAAGGGAGTTTTATGAGGGAGACCTTTCCCTGTACACTGACTTTATCCATCCAAAGGGATGGGACAGAAGGCATGTCCGGCTGTTTCTTGAGAATGAATTCACAAGACACCCGGCAGTTTCAAATATCCTGAAAAATGACCCTCCTGTATTCACCTCAAACCATGCGCCGTTCTTTGTGATGGAACATTCAAAAAGAGATTCCACAGAATTCTGAAGAAAGTTTATAATAAACGAATGCCCTTTCATTCGCATTTTTATGTTTTAATACTGCATCACAGGAGGTGAGTTTCTGGGAAGCAGACAGCGAATAAAATTCAGAAAACCCCAACCGCAAAAGCCAGCAGCAGGCAAGACCGCCGCTGAAATCATCAGGGAATTAAAAGAGGGCAAGTCCCCTGTCTCCGATTACAGAGAGCAATCCCTGAAGACCCACGGCCTGATATGCGCCAAATGCGGAAGGGAGTTCGATTTCAAAGACAGGCGCCTCCTCACAGTGCATCATAAAGACGGCAACCACCGGAACAATCCTACTGACGGCTCCAACTGGGAAAACCTCTGCATCTATTGCCATGACGACGAGCACAGCAGAGGGCTGCTCGGAGATTATCTGGACGGGAAGAGAAGGGAAAAAGCCTGAGCTTGGGTTTAAAATAGGATGGTTGCGGCCTAATAAAAAATTTTCTATGGAGTTATGGTATCAAGTCCTTCTTCATCTGCAATTTTACAGAGTCTGCGGTCAGAGGAGACAAATGTAATACCATCATGCCTCTTTCCTCTATTACCCTCTTGGAAAGGGAAACACCAATACCCGACAGACTCCGCTGTATATCCTTCAAGGTAACATCTGTGTGTCCCTGCTTCTTTAAATGGCGGTGAAGCTTTGTGCTCACATGAGCGTGGTCTGTAACTTTTACAAGGGCTTTTGCCATGGCTTCGATACCTCCTTTATAGCTCAGTTTATCAAGAGGGAAAGATAAAGGTCAAGGCGTTTACTCAAAGGCTATATTATTCCCACACTTCTCGCAGTGCTAGCGGAGAGTCGCCCGATGCGACCGAGCTTTCAAACTTCCGCGCTAACGCACCTGCGCGTTCCTGCTTGCCTTTTTTAAGGGGAGATAAGAGAGAGGAAGGTTAGATTTTAAGAATATGGGGGGTACCGGATTAATTACTATTCATGAGTATTCTCTTTGATAATAGTGCCATTTTTATCTTTAAGCGTAATCGTAAGACTCTCTTTCTCGGTTTCAGTTTCAAGAAATCCCATTCTTATTTCATCGAGAAATTTTAGTAAATAATCATTCTTTGTGCAATCCTGAGTCAAAAAAACGCGGTGTATATTTTCAGCATTTGCGACCTTTCGTGCGCCTGCCTGCAGCCCTAAAGGACTAACTACTATTCCACCTGCAGCGCCAGTGTCTTTAATTATATACGCAAGTGCAGCTATATCTCCTTGGCGTTGTTTTGCCGTTGTATGCCTCCGGCACTCTACTAATAAAAAGATTTCACCCGCTTTGCCACCAACCCCCTTCGCGTCAATTTCCCAATCTACCCCAGACTTTTTACCTTTTATCTTTTGTTTCTTCTCAAAGTGGTTGAGGTTAAATTTGTGAGCAATTTCATTCAATAGATATGTTGCCACTTCCTCATAATTAGCCCATTTTTTATCTTTTTTAATCATAAATTAAATTGAATCGGTACATTTTTCAAAATCCAATCTCAGCCCCGCTAAAGCCAGCCTAATTGCTTTCTATACCATCCTTAACACGTGATGAAACAACTCGGTGAAAAACCTCTCTCTCGCGGCAGGATCGTCCAGTATCTCGATAATATTAAAAGTCTTTTCGACCAGCCTGTCTTCACTGATGCGTCTTTCAAGCTCAGGCGTAAAGACCGCGCCGAGATAAAAATTTTTGCATCTGGAGCTTGTTGCTATGGCATGCTGGAATGATTTCGTTGCAGCTCCATAGCGTTCGAGGGCTCCGGCTGGGTCAATGCCGCCCTTTATCTCGACAACCGCAAGAAGATTCTTTTCTTTTGTAAATGATATATCAGGCTCTGAGCTGAACTCCATAATGACGCCATTTTTTAACTCAAACGTCCGCTGTATTTTGTCGGAAATCCTTTTCTTATCGGTTTTCTGCTCCACAACAAGTTTCTTTTCAGCAAGCCATTCTACAATCATTGCGCGAATACGATCCTCAGCTATTCCGCCTATCTTGTTTCGCATTGAGCCGTCAAGTGTAATGCCGAGAGTGGCAATTATAGTGCGATAGCCGTTTTCTATAGACCAATCCGTTGAATTCTTGATAATGGAACAGATGAAAAAGTTGTATATGCAAGCCATTTTCTGAGCTTTCTCTACAGCCAGTTGTGAGCGTGAATTGCCCTCTTCGAGGGATTCGATAGTCCCGAAATAGCTTTTAGCAGCCTTTACGGAAAGGCCACATAAGCCCCTGTAATAGAGACTCGTTGTCGGATTATGTATAAGCACGTCAGGATGACAAAATACCTCTTTCGGGTCGTAGCCCTTTTTAACTGCATATTTCCATACGTCCGCATCAATCATAAATTCTTTGAGGGGTTTCCATGAGAGTGGTTTCGAAAATTTCCTGATTGCATCGATGGCTTTAATATCTTTTCTTTTCTGTAGAGATGTAACAATCAGTAACGACTTAATTATTCGTAAATGATCTGTATAGCCTGCTTTAGACATAAACGTTGCCACCCAGTAATATCATTTCGGCTTGGACCATACATACACGCCTTTTCGTAATTCATTTCTGCCGTATATTCCCATTTGTTGACTGCTGTTTCCCTTGCCGCGCGGCAGCACCCAGATGTGCTCGACAAAGAGCCCGGCCTTTTCCGCAAAATCAGACAGAATCAGATCAACCGGAATCTCTTCCCCATGATAGCGCACATTATCGTTTACCATGACAATACGGCCGCCCGGCGCAAGCACTCTCGATAGTTCGCGGATGACGAGGTTTATTTCAAAAAAGTAGTTCTCTACCATATCAGGAATGTTGTTGTTGTTTAATTCATCATTTTCTTTGGCGCGATGTAGAATGCCCAGCACTTCATGCAATGCTTCCTGTTCGTTGAATACTTTAAGGGCTGCGGTGAAAGTATTTGCTCTACCATTTGCAAAATAGTCCTTGAGTAAAATGTTGCGCTTGCTCTTATTTTCCACGGTAGCGGACAACAATGTTTGCCGCAGTTGTTTCAATGCGTCTTCGTCGTACCCTATAAATGCCAGTTCAAGGGCATAAGTTCGCGTATAATCGTAACGATTACAGTAAGGAGGAGAAGTCATAATGAGATCAAAGGAACTTTTCTGTAGCCGAGGTATCTCCTTCAGGCATGAGCCTTCAATAAGCCGTATATTTCGAGAGTTGGCACCGCCGTTTTTGTTTTTAATATCTTCATACATGCGGTTCAGTTTTCCGATAATCGCAGGTCTGAACCCAAGTATATCGCCTTTATTGAATTCTGATTTCAAACGTCTGGCTGCCCGGTTGTCCCAGCGAAGGTATTGGCCATCTTTACGGGTATAACTTATATCTTCGAGTATGGAGAGACAGGCGAACCAGAAGAGATATCGCACATCTCTGTCATCGATTTCATTGAGAAATCCCATATATGCAGAAATAGCTTTCTCAGCAGCCGCAGGAAACGCTTTTTCAGTGATTCGAAGGTGAGAAAATCGGAAACCGCTGATAAATGAATTGAGGGGAAAATGTTCCAATCGTTTAATCTGTTTCTCAAAAGCAACGAGATTGATCTTAGCAGCCTTCATTCTTGCTTTCATTGCAGCGACGCCTACAGGCAAAAGCTCTATGCCTGTGGCTTTCCACCCCTTTTGAGCAGTAGCGGTCAACGTCGTGCCCGTACCGGCAAAAGGATCAAGGATTTGCGGCATCTTTCCATTGCAAGCTCCGAACCGATTCAGGAAAAAACCGACAAGTTCAGAGGAAAAAGCTTCCTTGTATTTCATCCATCGATATAACGGAATTTTCTTATCGGCTTGATAGGACACCAACTGTCTGGAGAGGTCTTGATTAATAGTTAATTTGTCGGCGTAATGAGAATATAACAAATCGCGTGCGGTTTTTTTCTTTGTCGTCTTGTACGGTCTTAAGTTAGTAGTCGTCTGCATCGCATCGTCCTTCTCAGTATAATAAATGAAACTTCCGAAAAATTCATCAAGTTTTACAACAAAAACTTATTTATTTGAATAATTGTTTCATTCAGTATGGCAGAGATCTACTTCCCACATTTCCTCAGCAACAATTAAAAAGTTCAGAAGCGCAGAAGGCTGAAGTTAAAATGCAACGGCAAATACAGGGACAACCCTTTTTTATTGGTGAGCTGCTCTGTGGGCAGCTTTTTTCCTGGCCTTTTCGAGCTTTTCTATAAATATGCCCGGTTCGAAGTAGCCTATTTTTCTGAGTATTTCATTGCCGGCAGAATCAAGCACAATGACTGCGGGCTTTCCCGTTACACCGAACCTCATGAA
>CAKKPR010000272.1:12369-28279 GCA_919901705.1 Thermodesulfovibrionales bacterium
CGGCAGAATCAAGCACAATGACTGCGGGCTTTCCCGTTACACCGAACCTCATGAATGTGAGGCTTCAATTGTTTGACCTTTCAAACAGGGACTTACCGCAATACCCTCACTAAAAGCTCGATCGCAACCCAGATATATCTATGCGCATCGAGCAAGGGGCCGAGCAACTGTACCTGGCCTGCCTTGCTGATAAGCCGGTCGTCGAAGCGCGCCTGAGGAGAGCGGCGCCGTATTTCAGCGAGCAGTGTAGTGAAATTGGCTGTCCGGGAAAGCTGAAGGGCCGGTCCGAGGGAACTATAGTCCAGCGCCCCTTCTCGAAATACAAGCGGCAGGACCCCTTCGGCATAGACGAAAAGAAACCCTTCCCGTTCTTCTGTTATTTTCTGTTCGGTAGTCTTAACGGTTTTTGACATTATCAGCCCGCCTGTGAGAATAGCTTTTCCAATATCGAACTTCTGCTCTGTCGTAGTCTCGGTGGATGTTTCCTGTTTAATGCCCGTGCCACGGATTATCAGGAAGATTGTCTGATAATCAATGTCGAGAGTCTCCCGCTGCCGTGAGTCAGCATGGAGCGTATGGCCGTTGAATCTGAACGTCCGCACAGGAAATTCCTTTTGTGCGCTCGTGTTCTCTTCGTCTGAGATCATGACCGTGCTGAGTCCTGAGGCTTCGAGTTTGCGGCTGGCCTCGTCAGCTGCAGACCGCTCTCCGAAGGTGGCAATTACGAGAGGCCCGCTCCCCGGAACCCGCAGGCGAACGCTTGCTTCATAGGAGGTGATTCCCAGAGCGGATGCCAGCGCCGGTGCTAAAGCTGTCCTGTCTTCAGGGAGATTATGGATCGCAAGGAAATACATTATTCCTATTATAAGGAAGGCGTGGCATCATGTCGATGTCTTAAGCGCTCACCGGCCAGGGACTTGGTGAGTATCGGAGGAGATAAATTTGCCGGGCTCTCAATACCGCGTATAACAAAAGATGTAATTGGTTATAATATATCATGAAGCTTTTGATGCACATCTGCTGCGCAAACTGCAGTATCTATCCCATTAAAACTCTCACTGAGAAGGGTATTTCTATAACAGGCCTCTGGTTCAATCCCAATATCCATCCGTATACTGAATACAGCCTGCGCCTCGATGCAGTGAAACAACTCCAAAAACTATGGGAACTCAATATAGAATATAAAGATTATTATGGCCTCAGGGAATTCATAGACAAAACAAACAATGGCGGGGAGAACCGCTGCCGCATATGTTATGAGATGAGGCTGGATGAGACAGCAAGAAAGGCAAAGGAAATGAGACTTGACGGTTTTACAACATCACTCCTTGTGAGCCCTTATCAGAAGCATGATGTTATAATAGATGCAGGCAAAGAGATGGAAAAGAAATATGCGATACAGTTTTTTTATGAGGATTTCAGGCCCGGTTGGAAAGAGAGCGTCAGGATGTCAAAAGAGCTTGGCCTTTACAGGCAGAAATATTGCGGCTGCATTTATTCGGAGATGGAGAGATATACAAAGAAGATTCAAAATTCAAAATGGAAAATTTAAAATTACGGAATTCATTTTTTTTAAATGCGGTTATCTACTGTATTTTATTTCTATTTTTTACTTCCTACTTCCTACTTCCTACTTGCTCAGTATCCGCTGCCACGATAAAGGTTCTTATATTAGACGAAAACTATTCGCGTATCCCTGGAAAAAATGAACAATTGGAAAAAATCGGGGATAAGATGCAAGGAGACCTCCTTGTCAGCGGAGTTCATTATACAGGCGCGATTGAAGTATGGAAGGGTCAAAACGGACTTTACGTTATAAATGAAATACCTTTTGAAGATTACATTAAGAGTGTTGTTCTGGCCGAGGTTGGAGCAAACTGGGAAATGGAGGCACTCAAGGCGCAGGCTGTTGTTTCAAGGACCTATGCTGTATATCAGAAAAATGCAAATGGAAATTACTATTACCATCTTACATCATCTGTGCTGCATCAGGCTTATAAGGGAAACTCTTCTGATACAAGGATAGCCTATGCAGTAGAAAAAACATCGGGTGAAATACTTATCTTTAACAATAAGCCTATAGAGGCTTTTTATCACTCAACGGCAGGAGCCAGAACCGAACTGCCTGAAGAAGTTTTTGGGAAAAGCTATCCCTACCTCAAGTCGGTAGAGGCAAGCTGTGAGGCCTCTCCATACTGGGTGTGGGAAAGAAATATCCCAATATCTGAAATAGAAAAATCTTTAAATATTTCAGGCATAAAAGGGATAAAAATAAAATCTTATACAGCAACAGGCAGGACAAAGGAATTGGAAATAGACATTGAATCTGAGCAAACTGCAACAATCAAGTCCACTGAGCTAAGAAGGCTGCTCGGCTGGCAAAAACTGCCAAGCACCAATTTCAGCCTGGTCAGAGACAACGATTCGCTAATCTTTGAAGGCAAAGGATATGGCCACGGGGTCGGCCTCTGCCAGTGGAGTGCGCTTGAGATGGCAAAGAAAGGCAAGAGTTATAAAGAAATCCTCTCATTCTTTTATCCGGGAACAGAAATCCAGTTATATGAAGGCCGCTGATTTTGACTTTTCCTTTCCGGATTCGCTGATAGCAAAAAAACCTGCTGAAAAAAGAGACGAATCAAATCTCCTCGTGCTTCACAGAGACGGTAAAATAGAATCGAGAAAATTCCATGACCTTGCAGAGTACCTGAATAAAGACGATATGCTTTTACTTAATAACACCATGGTCTTTCCGGCAAGGCTTATAGGAACTAAGCCATCAGGCGGGAAGGTGGAAATTCTCCTTGTGAAAGAGATTGAGCCTGATACCTGGGAAATATTATCTAAAAAGAAGTGCAGCGGCAGGCTATCAATATCAGAAGGCTTTTCAGCAGAGATAGAAGGATGGGTTGCACGTTTCACATATTCCGGGGATTTTATGGATAACCTCTGGAAATATGGGGAGATGCCTCTGCCTCCGTACATAAAACGCAGGCCTGAACAAATTGATAAAGAACGTTATCAGACAATATATGCGGAACAGCAGGGCTCGATTGCAGCGCCAACCGCAGGGCTTCATTTTACCGGAGAGCTGATGGACAGGATAAAGGCAAAGGGTGTAAATGTAAGATATCTGACACTGCATGTCGGCATAGGAACATTTAAAATGATAAAAACTGAAAATATAGAGGAACACTCCATGGATTCAGAATATTTTGAGATAGATGCAGATATTGTTGATGAGATTAAAAAAGTAAAGGCATCAGGCAAGAAAGTCATAGCTGTTGGAACTACAACGACGAGGGCAATTGAGGGGTATATGAGCAGCAAATATTCACCGATTCACCCATTCACCGATTCACCTGTCCATTCGATCAAGGGAACCACCGACATCTTCATCTATCCAGGCTACAAATTCAAGGCCGTTGACTCACTCGTCACAAATTTTCACCTCCCTCGCTCAACCCCGCTTATGTTAACCTCTGCCTTTGGTGGTTTCGAGAAGCTGAAGGAGGCATATAACACAGCCATAGGCCATAAATATAGATTTTTCTCCTATGGTGATGCTATGCTTATTTTATGAAATACAGCATCGGTAAAGAAAGGCATAAGGAATCAACATCAGGCTCAGGCAGGAAAATTATTATGGCGATTGTTGTGGTGACCTCTGCTCTCAGCTTTACCCTCGGTTATTTTGTTGGCAAGTCTGTATTAAAAGAAAACTATGCGCAACTTCCAGGAATCGAGTCGCAACGACAGGCAATTGCGATACCACCCCAGCAAGAGACAGCGCCACCCCCTCAGTCCCAGCCTGCTGTCAACAGCCCTCAGCCTCCTGTCGCAAATGAACAGATGCCACAGGATAAAACAATGCCTCTGAAGACAGTTGCAGTTAAGGAAGAAAATAATCCTGCCGTCCCCCCTTTAGTAAAGGGCGGAGACTCGACTCTACGAGAAGGTGAAGGCGGATTATCAGCAAAAAACAGACAAAAGTCTCCGCAAAATGAAACTGTATATACAGTTCAGGCAGGGGCTTTCAAAAATCCAAAGGATGCATTATCCTTAAAACACAAGTTGGAGAATAAAGGATATAAGGCGTACATAAAAAAATCTTCGGAAGAAAAAAATGTAAAGCTCTTCAAGGTCAGGACAGGTGAATTTACAGACAGGGAAAAGGCAGAGGACTTTGCTCTCAAACTTAAAAAATCAGAGGGCCTTAAGGCATTCGTGACCGCTAAAAACGGAGAAACCCGCGAGGAGGACAAAATTTCATCCCCTCCCCGTGCTAATAAACAGGAGAAACCACGGTAACAATAGAGATAGAGCTCAACAGCGAAAAGGAACTGACCTTTCTTTACAGCGGCCTTGAGAAAAATCTAAAGCTTATAGAAGAAGCATTCGGGGTAACTGCAAGCTTCAGGGGCAATAAGGTATTTATTCAGGGAGAGCCGGAGCCTGCAAAGAGGGCAGAAAAACTCATCAATGAACTGCGCTCTATTAGCTCAGACGGCTATATGCTTAAGCCGGAAGACATCCGTTATGCCATAAAATCAACAGCAACGGGACATGACACATCCCTTAAGGATCTTTTCCTTAACAACATACCTGTATCCTCAAAGAAGAAATTTATAATACCAAAGACAGAGGTACAGGGGCAGTATATCGAAGCGATAAGGAACTATGATATTGTAATAGGTATAGGGCCTGCCGGCACAGGAAAGACATATCTGGCAATGGCAATGGCAATAAATGCCCTTATTAAAAAGCAGGTAAGCAGGATAGTCCTTGCACGGCCGGCTGTAGAGGCAGGGGAAAAGCTCGGCTTCCTCCCCGGCGATATGTACGAAAAAGTTAATCCCTATCTGAGGCCCCTTTATGATGCGCTCTTTGATATGATAGAGGCGGAAAAAGCAAGCAAGTTCATGGAGCGCGGCATCATAGAGATTGCACCATTGGCGTTCATGAGAGGGAGAACATTGAATGATTCGTTTATAATACTCGATGAGGCGCAGAATACAACTTCAGAGCAGATGAAGATGTATTTAACGAGGCTCGGGTTTAATTCAAAGACTGTAATTACAGGAGACGTAACACAGATAGACCTGCCGGCGGGAAAGACCTCGGGACTTATAGAGGCAGAACGGATATTAAATGGCGTAGAGGGCATAAAGGTTGTATATTTCTCTGAGAGAGATGTCGTAAGGCATAAACTTGTTCAGGAAATAGTAAGGGCATATGAAAGATATGAAAAACGGCATACAGAAAACCACAAAGGTCAGTAAAGTTGACGTAAAAAAATATTCGCTCCTTATTGTATTTGGATTTCTGTCTGCCATTGCAATACAGGAGAAGCTTGGGATAGAGCATCTCGTTGGAGGAATGCTTACAGCCTCCCTGCTTTTAGTCATCCTCTACAGAGACATCCTGCGTTATAAACCGGCTTACCTGAAAAATTATAATATGCTCGTCCTTCTCGGTTTTATGATTGTCAGCACACTGTTCCTTGGAAGATTCTTCGGATATGTGTTAATAAATCTGGCCCGCGGGATTGGCTTTATACCAATAGAAAGCACCCTGTTCGGCATACCAATATCTGTGGGTGCGATGCTCGTTATGCTTTTATTCGATTTTCATACTGCAATAGTATTTTCTTTTATAGTGAGTCTTCTCAGCGGATTATGGCTTAACAATGCTATTTATCCTGTATATGCATTTATAGGCAGCCTTACTGCGGCATTCAGCGTTATAAGATGTAAAAAGCGGTCAGCGATTTTGAGGGGAGGTTTTTATGTTGGAGTGGTAAATGCCATGACTGCAAGCTTCCTGCTGCTCTTTGCCGGAAAATTTTTTACAATAGGAGCAGCCTCATCCGTAATGTTTGCGCTTTCTTCAGGCATAAGTGTTGTAGCAATTGTATCTGTAATGCTTCCGTTGCTCGAATACATGTTCAAGGTCACAACCGATATAAGCCTTCTTGAACTCCTGGATCTGGATCAACCCCTCATGAAAAACCTTATGATATCAGCTCCGGGAACGTATCACCACAGTGTAATTGTAGGCAATCTTGTTGAGGCTGCTGCAGAGGCAGTCGGCGTGAATCCCCTGCTTGCAAGGGTCAGTTCATATTACCATGATATAGGCAAGGTTAAGATGCCTGAATATTTTGTTGAAAACCAGAGTGGTTCTCTGAGCAAACATGACAAACTTACGCCTCATATGAGCAGCATGATAATCGGCTCTCACGTAAAAGAAGGGGTAGAGCTTGCAAGACAGCAAAAACTTCCAGAACCTATCATAGATATAATAGAACAGCACCACGGCACAGGACTGATGACCTATTTTTATCAGAAGGCAAAAGAACAGGAAGGTGAACAAAAACTTTCTGAAGATGAATATAAATACCCAGGGCCAAAACCCCAGACCCGCGTAGCTGCGCTTGTTATGATGGCAGATGCTGTCGAGGCTGCATCCCGCGTTTTAAATGACCCTACACCTGCAAGGATCACCGCTCTCGTTGACAGGATAATAAATCACATCTTCCTTGAAGGACAGCTCGATGAGTGCGAACTTACATTGAAGGACATATCGGAAATAAAGAGCCACTTCTCGTATATACTTACCGGAATTATGCACAAGAGAATTGATTATCCTGGTTTTAATTTTAACGAGAATTCCAAAAAATCTCAGGAGCTGCCAAAGCGCGACAATGAAGGTCTTAATAAAGAACCGGCAAAGGCTAATAAAGATAAATCTGCGGAAGCTAAAATGTAATTCAAGGAAAGCCCTCAGGCTGCTCGGCCTTAAAAAAGCCGAACTCAGCATTCTCCTTGTAAATGACAGAGAGATGAAGGCATTGAATTCCATGCACCGCCACATAGGCAAGACAACCGATGTGCTCTCATTTCCGCAGATACAGAATAAGATGCAAGATACAAGATTCAGGATTCAGGATAAAAAAAATCGTGCATCGTGCATCGTGCATCGTGCATCGCTTACTGACTTTTTACTCGGAGATGTTGTCATAAACCTTCAGGCAGCAAAAAGACAGGCAACTGAGCACGGGCTTTCATTCATGGAAGAAATAAGATGGTTACTGGTGCACGGAATCCTTCACCTCATTGGATATGACCATGAAAAAAGCAAATATGCTGAGAGGAAGATGAGAGAGAAAGAAAAAAAACTGTTAAAATATATCTGAAATGTGAGAAAGGACAAGGTCTGAATGCTTGCTAAACGTATAATCCCCTGCCTTGACGTTAAAGACGGAAGGGTTGTTAAAGGCGTGAGTTTTGTTAATCTCAGGGATGCCGGTGACCCTGTTGAAAACGCTATATTTTATGATAAACAGGGAGCTGACGAACTCGTATTCCTTGATATAACAGCATCACACGAAAAAAGAAAAATCATACTTGATGTCGTGGAAAAAACCGCCAATGATGTATTTATGCCATTGACTGTCGGCGGCGGGATTAAAACTCTCGATGATATAAGAGAGTTGTTGAAATCAGGCTGTGATAAGGTTTCCGTAAATACTACTGCAGTAAAAGACCCTTCCTTTGTAAGCCGTGCAGCCGAGAGATTCGGAAGCCAGTGCATTGTTGTTGCGATTGACGCAAAACGAGTAACAAGAGATATGGCTTATACAGATGATGAGACGTGGATGAGCGGGCAGTCCCTGAAGGAAGTACGGCTTGGAGATATTAAAGATGCTGCGACGTGGGCTATCTCAACTCATGGCGGAAGAAAAATGAAAAAAATAGATGCAGTAAAATGGGCAAAGAAAATGGAAGAACTTGGAGCAGGAGAGATTCTGTTGACAAGCATGGACAGGGACGGCACAAAAGACGGATATGACATCGAACTCACAAAAACAATAGCAGAGGCAGTATCTATTCCTGTTATCGCCTCCGGAGGGGTTGGTAATCTTGAACATCTCTACGAAGGGCTTGTTTATGGAAAGGCTGACGCAGCTCTCGCTGCATCAATATTTCACTATAGGGAATATACCATTAAAGAGGCTAAAGAATACTTAAAGTCAAAGGGCGTGACAGTAAGGCTGTAAACCGTAGTAATTCCTTTTAATTAAAAACAATCCCTGCCCTGTATATATCAGAAGCTATTTTCCTGCACCATTTCACAGTGGCATGTTTGGAATTTTCCCAGAGACCTTCCCCGTGAATCTTCAAGCCTGCGCCTTCCGTTACGGGTTTGTGGGTAAAGATGCCCAGCCCTGCGTTGCTTACATCTATTATTATCCCGTCAAAATTAGGTTCATTTGTCTCAGAGACATACGAACATGAAACATGTCCGAGTATTTGCTCTCTGGATTCCCTTCTGCCATCCTCATTTTTTTTGCCTATCGCCATGCCTGCACCTCGCATTATTTTTAATAAGTATACCAATTCCAAACAGCTAATTTCAATCTTTATTCAATCTAAAAACTTCGGGTGATTATTTTATTTCCGGCCGTCAGACAAAATTTATATTTTCACGGTTAATGCTCTGTTTTTCTTCTCTACCCTGTATGTCTCAAGCAGGCTTTCATCAGCAGGCGCAACCTTCAAAATATAGGAATTGTTCTTATTAAAGACAGTCACGGCAGCCTCCGCAAGGTGTCTTGCATCAGAATATCTTGCACATATCGAAGCTGCACGAGGAATAAAAGCTTCCGTACATTCTCCTGATAAAAAAGTTATCGGGCTTCCGAAATCCTCTATCTTCATCAGATAATCATTATCTCCTGCAAACTGCTCTATCAAGTCATTCTCCTTTTCGTCTCTCCCGACTATTGCCTTGCATGTTGGAGACATCCTGAAATGCCTGCCAAGCCTTAGAAGATTCAGATCATTTAAAGATGGGTCCGGACAATACCTGAGAAGTTCTCTCAGCCTGTATGAATAATTCGGCTCTGTGAGAAGGCACCCGCTTGCTGGCATTGGGTATTCTGTTAAACCTAATTCTTTGGCAAGAGCCATCTGGGGTTTTCTCGAACGGCCATGAAAACCATAAAGCCTTTCCCTGTCAACGATGCCTTTTGTCTCGGGAAGCGTCTGTTCAAGAAGCTTTGCGCTCAACGGCCTTAAGACAATACCTGATACACCCGCCTCTTTATCAATCATGTAAATAGTATTTCTCATCTGGCTCATGGGCCTTTGACTGACTACTTCTCCTGTTATTATAAAGTCAGCTCCTGTTATCCCCATTAGTTCTTTTGCTTCCTTCAGCATAAGTATTCTGCAGTCAATGCAGGGGTTCATATTCCTGCCATGGCCGTGCTTGGGATTTTTAACAATCTCGATGAACTTATCCGCAAGGTGGCAGAGCTTAACCTGAAAACCGAATTTCTCTGCCGCAGAGAAAGGGTCTTTAGAGCAGGAGGACTTATCAGAGATGTCGCACCCAAAATGAGTGAGGAACGTAATTGCAGTGACATCTATTCCCTGCCTCAGGATTGTGAGGATTGCGAGCGTGCTGTCCAGCCCGCCTGAAAATAATGCTATTGCTTTATATTTATTTTTGGTATCCATAAATCAGAGTTTACTTATTAATTGCTGACTCGCGCGTCAAGAGCTTATGCAAATATCAACCCGCAATTATCCCGCGTCTGCCGGATTTACTTGTTGGCCCGCCTTTAGTAAATATCCAGTTGGATTTTGATCGTCTCGCTTATCCTGAGCATATCTTCTTCTGAGATAATGCCCGCACGTTTAAACAGCCGCAATTTACTTACAGTTGCCAACTGGTCAGCCATGGCCTTGCTCTCTTTGCCATCAAATAAAACCAGTGCCTCACTTGGATAAATACGATCTGCCTTGCTGGTTAGAGGAACAACCTGAACTCGATTGAGGAACTTGTTTGAAGCATCATTACTAACAATCACGGCAGGCCGTTTTTTCCTAATCTCCCCGCCAACAGAGGGATCAAAATTAACCCACCAGACCTCACCTCTTTTCACGCGCCATATCCTTAAAAGTCATCTCTGCCCAATCCAGGGCATCTGCTTCTCTCTTTTTGTCTTTTGACATTTGGGAATATGCCAGTTCAAGATTTGGGCGAATTACATGCGGGCGAACCAATTCCTCAACAAATTTGCCGATCTTGCGGGGACCAATGGTCTTATGAAGGCCTGTATAAACTTCTTCATCCACGGTTATGGTCAACTTTTTTTGCATTAAAGTCCTCCTTTATATACGTATAGTTTACGTATAATAAATAACTATGTCAAACGCGGCTATGCAAGCAGAAAATCATTTAAATCAATGCAAAAAACTGGGAAGTGGATCTATGTTTTTCGTTAGAAAATGTCACAATGTTGTCCTCCTAAGGAGCATAAAACACCTTGTCCAAGACGCGAGAAAGAGGCTGCCCGCCAGAAGGTTTTTCGAGAGACGTGGCTACAACCCATGGACAATCGAGGTTCCTGATACTGTCAACCCCCATACCAGCGTTCTCTGACAGCTTCCTGAGATCACCAAACAGCTCGCTATTCATAGCCCTAAAATCTTTCGTTGGGTCACTATACCCAGCTTGCTTGATTTGTGCTTTGGATTTCGTATCGAAAGGAACGACAGAATCGTATAGCAACTGGGACCACATTTTGGCTTGATAGAGATTTGTAACATCACCGACAGCGGGGAACGATGAATCACATAGGCCACACTTGTTGTAGCTTCGCACACGAGTAAGGACATCTATCCAGTTGGCACTCAACCACTTAAGCGGTTTGACCGCGTTGCGCTGCCTCCCATTGAACGGAGTTCCAAACCGTACTGCATTCTTGATATTCTCTCGCGCTTTCGGGGGAATCCAAAGGTTCACATATGTTTGGAGAAATTGGTCGAAGGACATTTTTCTAATCCGGTAATGGCCAGTACATTTGTGACGCTTACACCAGCAGCTTTCATCGCAAGGACAGGCTATAAATTCATAGTCTGTGCGTATTGCAGAGTTCTCCAATAGGACATATTTCTGAGTAGCTATAACCGCTTGTTTGTTTGATGCCCTGATTGCTTGACGAATTCGTTCGGGAGACCATCTGCAAATATCACCCATTGTTATGGTCCTTTATGCTAACGATTAATCTACCGAACTCGGCATTTATTATTTTCATGGAGGGAATATAGCACATTTGGGTAAAAAGAGAAAATAAAAAAATCAATGAATCACCCCGCAGCAAGCTACGGGCATTTTAAAATTGAATGTATGTTGTTTGTTGTCATTCCCGCTCGTCGGGAATCCTTCCGACTTGTTCGGAATCATAAAGAAAGATTCTGGACAAGCCAGAATGACAGAAATAAGAGAATTTCAAGTTCATCATTTCAAAACCCCCTCAACTATCTTCACAATCTCCCTGTGAACCTCATCAATCCCCTTTGAGGCCTTAACTATCTTTATCCTTACTGGCTCTTTTGCCGCGAGTTTGAGAAAACCTTTTCTGACTTTTTCGTGGAATTTGATGTCCTCAAGCTCAAGCCTGTCAACCTTCTTAATCTTTTTGTTTCTCATCAGACCTGTCTTTACATCAAGGTCAAGGAGGATTGTGATGTCAGGCCTCATCCTGCCTGTTGCTGTTTTGTCGAGGGAATCAATGAGCTTTAGGCTTATGCCCCTGCCGTATCCCTGATAGGCAACAGTTGAATCACTGAACCTGTCTGTGATTACCACCCTGCCTTCCCTGAGCGCAGGGAGTATTTTTTCTTTTATGTGCTGAACGCGCGCTGCATTATAAAGCAGCAGTTCTGTCAGATAATCCATCTTATGATGTTTTGTCGAAAGCAGGACCTTTCTTATCTGGCTGCTTATCAGCGTGCCTCCGGGCTCCTGTGTGAGCGCTGTCTTGTATCCTTTTTTTGAAAGATGTTCTGAGAGCAGCTTTGCCTGCGTGGATTTCCCTGTGCCTTCAATGCCTTCGAGGGAGATAAAAATACCACCCCCCCTGTGCCCCCCCTTACCAAGGGGGGGATTATGGGGGGGTGATTTTCTATCTTTATTGCTTTTATTTTTCATATTATGAAACTGCATCTTCCAGGCGGATAAGCAACTGGAATATTTTCTCTGTCTCTTCGATGCTCCTTGAGCCTGTGCCGCATGAAGGTGTAAGGATTATCCTGGAAAGAATGAGTTCTGACGGAATTGATTTCGACAGTTTTTCAATACCGTAGTTAAAGCGCTTTTTTATCGAATAGAAGGATTCATCTTTTATTGCATCTGTTGTAGGCACAATCCCCCATGCAAGATATCCGCCTTTTTCAAGAAATCCCCTGACCTCGCTGTGATACATTGCAAAGGCATCAAAATAGCCGTATGCATCAAAGTTCAGGATATCTACACTGCTTTTGAGCACAGACGGCCAGTCGGCATTTCCGCAGCAGTGTATACCTGAGATGCCCCCGGCCTCTTTTACTGTATTTGCAGTCTCTTCAATCAGCCTCATGGCCTCGCCTGGGTTTACTCCGAGATATGCAGAACTCCCTAATGCAGAAAGTATCGGTTCATCAATGAAAATTATTACCTCATCTGCAAATTGCTTCAGCACATCAACCTGCCATCTTATCTTTGCCTTAAGAAGCATGAGGGCTATCTCCCTTAATTCCTCATCAAAATAAACAAGCCTCCCCTCTGTATCCTTGAGCCCGAGCGTAAAGGTCAGAGGGCCTGTTATGTGCCCTTTCAGAAATTTGAATCTTTGTTTTACTATCCTGAGAAATGTATGAAGTCCTTTTGCATAATCCTCTGAGATTGCAATCCTGCTGTCGTCTTCATAGCTTTCATAAAATCTTTCAAGCTCATCGCTTTTGCTTCTGTCTATGCATATCGTTTCTTTTTTAGGGTCAATCTTCACATAGGGCATACCTTCTGAATACTGCGGTATCATCCATTCCCTGAAAGACAACCTGGGCAATTGAGGCCAGAATGGTATATCAAATGTATCGAGCACATTTCTGCATGCCTCTTCAGGGTTTGTATAAGGAAGACTTCCGATTCCTGTTGTTGAAAATGGTTTAATCAGCATTTAAAAATGATAACTTATTATTGAGAGTTGTTTCAAATACTTAAGGAACCTCCGCTCCGGGTTCTATCTGACCTGACACCGTTGTCGGGCCGCTTTCTCATCCTCGGTAGCGCATCACCGGAACTTCTGCGACAATCATTAGAATCGCTTTTTACCCTGATCCTGCAGAAACTGTTTCCAGTTCATGATAAGGATATTACCAAGCCTATAAGGCTCATCGGCATTGCAGACAACATGGCACGGCACATTCGGATAGTCTTCCTGAAAAGACTTTAATCCGGTAAGCTGCGATGTAGTAATTGTTTTTGACCACTTTATCTCATAGGCGCCTGTAAGCTTGCCCGATTGTTCCATTATCAAATCTACTTCTGCTCCGGTGTTTGTCCGCCAATAATACAGATTGATCATTTTCTGTGACATCTTTATCCATTTTATGGTTTCTACAATGATAAACTGTTCGAATAATCTTCCAAGAAGATACGGGTCGGAAATGGCATGGTCATAACGGTTAATAATATTAGTAACGCCATTATCGAATAGGTAAAATTTGGGATGTCCTGAAAGGCGTTTCCGCAAGCTCTTTCTCCACGGCTCCAAACGAAACCCGATAAGGGTATCCGAGACGATTTCATAGTATGTCTTGACAGTCATGACAGCCTGTTGGCACTCACGCGCAATTGTAGAATAGTTTACGATCTCGCCAAACTGACTGGCTGCCATATCAAGAAACTTTGAAAAAGCGCCTATCTGCCGGACAATACCCTCGGCCTGGATTTCTTCCCGGAGATAGATATCAACATATGCGTTCAGAAGGTCAATCTTGTCGGTCTCTTTTTCAGTAAGAAAAACAGGAGGAAGCGACCCAAAACGCAGGAAATGCATAAGCTGGGCCTTCTCAGCAACTTCATTCCACATAAAAGGAAAAAGAAACCTTTGCACTGCCCGTCCGCCGAGGAGATTTGCATATCCACGCTTGAGTTTTCTTGCGCTTGAACCGGACATAATAAAGTGTAATGATGTGCTGTCAATAAGGTGCTGAACCTCATTCAAAAGTTCAGGGACGCGCTGTACTTCATCTATAAAGACATGCTTTATGCTTTTCTTTTTCTCCATGACTTCTTTTCTCAGAAGCGAGGGGTCTTTTGAATATTTAAAGAATTGCTCGCTCAGCAATAGATTGACATTATAAATCTTGTCCTTGAAAACACTATTGATGAGAGTTGTTTTCCCTGATTGCCGGGGACCAAACAAAAAAAATGATTTGTCCGCAGGCAGCTTTAGTCTTCTATTAACCATGATGTAAAAGTGTAATACATATTTACATCGAAGTCAACACCTTTATAATGAGGTGTTGGAGCAAAATAGAAATGTCCGGTTTTTGAATTGATATGAAAGGGTTTGTAAAGTTTTCAAGGTAATAACATGCTGAAAGTGGCGGAGAAAAAAATCTTGTTGTTCAGGGGAGTTGTAAGAAGAGAGTTTAGAGACGTTTGATTGGGTTTTTGTGCAGTGTCCAAAGCGCCGGACATGCCGATTGCGTTACTAGTAAATAGAAGACATCAGGTTTCTTCTTTCCACATGCGCGGATCGTAACAGAAATCCTCAGGAGCAGAGATTTTTATTTTTTGAAAATAGGGATGGTGAGGGTTCAGGATAAAATTGCATTCCGAGGATATTAAGGCAGAAGGCGCCTTGAGCAGAGCGCTCTGACTTTTTGTCAACCATTCGGCCCCATATGCTTTCAATGTATCCGGCGCCGGGGTGTCTTTCCAATTATTCGGCAAAGAAGTAATGGCGATTTCTTTTATTCTTATGTCGTCGGGAATTTCTATTTTAAAACATACGAACTGAATATTCTGTCCTTCATCGCCGATTTGAACAAATAGCTCAAGCGCGGCTAACGATTCGGTCTGAGCAGTATAAACAGCGGGAAACCCTTTGGGAGTCCAGCGCCCACCCTTTCTCCTGGCGCCTTCTCCATCAAAAGCCGAATTTGTATATTTCTTTTTGGCAATACGCCAGCAAAGCACTAAACAAGAACCCCATATTCTATTTTCTCAAGCAAGTCCCCGACTTCCTGCGCGCCCGCCTCTGTCTGGATAACTTGAATCGGCGCCCTTCCTCCCAAGCCTCTCTGAGCCCTATGTAGCCATTTCCGCGCCATTTCCTCACTCTCAAGAACTGAAACAGCAAGAGCAAATATCCTTGCCATACGAAAAAGTCTGTCGCCCTCCGGGATGGATAGCTTCTCGTGAGAATCCCGCTTTCTCTGTAATGTTCTAAGGCTTATACCCAAATAATCTGCAAATTCATTATCCGTAAGATTTAAGGCCGCTTTCACGAGGCGGACCTTACTATATGGAATTCCTTTCCGAATGATGGCGTCAAAGGTCAACATCCCTTTGTTTCTCTCCTGTGGCTTCATATCTGAATCCTTCAATCCTAATGTCCCGATAATCTTCTTCTTTATTTCTTCATTTTCAAAAGCCAAAGCGGCACTCATTTGTTGCTCCTTTCCTGTTATGCCGGTTTCATTCCTATTGTCTTTTGACTTTATTTTAACGACAAATGTCATTTAATGCAAGCAAAATCAGATTTTTTTGCCAAGCCAATCCAGATTTCTTCTCGATCTTTGAGGACGTTGAATGGGGTGCTTGATCCCTTTCTATTTGTAATGGACAGGCGCACTATCCCGATTAATTAGTATGTTGACTTTTGTTTTTCTCGGGTTAAAGATATAATCCAAAAGAGGCATGGGTTGTGAATATAAGTCTTAAGGATGAAGAAAAAATAGGGCAGACACGAATAAAATTTATTCCGGTTTTTGAGTTGATATGAAAAGGCTTGGGCAGACATAGGTTGACACAGATACATTGACGTGCTTGCTTTTCAGTTTTTCCT
>CAKKPR010000273.1 GCA_919901705.1 Thermodesulfovibrionales bacterium
GAGGAGGTAAGGGGAGAATGCCAAATATCCTTGTAGTAGAAGATTCACCTACAATGAGGCAGCTGATAAGCTTTGCCATGAAGAGGATAGCAAACTCAAAGGTGGTTGAGGCAACGGACGGAGTTGACGCCTTAAAGAAACTGTCATCTGAAAAGATAGACCTTATACTTGCAGATATAAATATGCCTGTTATGGACGGCTTGAAGCTGGTAAGCCTTGTAAGGGGCAACGCTGCCTATAAAAGCATACCTATAATAATCATAACAACAGAGGGCGCTGAAGAAGACAAAAAGAAGGCCATTGCTATAGGCGCTAACGCATATCTTCCAAAACCAATCCAGACCCAGGAACTCATAAAGCTGGTCAATAGTATTATAAGCGGTTAATGCGCTGCGGCGCATTAAAATGCCGGAGGCCGGACTCGAACCGGCACGACCTCGCGGACGAGGGATTTTAAGTCCCTTGCGTCTACCAATTCCGCCACTCCGGCTAACTTTGAATTTTAAATGATTTCCCTGTGTTAGGTCAAACATTTTCAGGTTGATAATATTTGACAAGTATCCAGGCAGGCAATAAAATCTAATCTATGAAGAAGATAATTATAGCAAGCGCGCTCAAGCCGTTCATCGAGAAAGAAAGAAGTATTCTGCAAAGAGCAGACTTCAGAATATTCACCGCAACTTCGGGAGAAGAAGCGCTTAAAATTCACAGGGGTGAAAAAGCAGACATGATAATAGCAGACCTTGATATGCCAGGAATCGGCGGCGACAAGCTGTGCTCTGTTATCAGAGGAGACGAGGCGCTTAAAAAAGTTTCTATAATTATCGTATGCACTAACAGGCAATCAGACCTCGATAGGTGTTCAAGTTCAGGGGCTAACTCATATATAACAAAGCCGATAGTCCCTGCGCAACTTGTCGAGACAGTCAGCCGGCTTCTGAACATCCCTGAAAGAAAATCTTACCGTGTTCTTATAAAGATAGAGGTTAAGGGCAAGTTCATGAATGTGCCTTTTTTCTGTTCCTCCGGGGATTTAAGCGCCTCGGGCATGCTGCTGGAAACGGATAAACCATTAGCCAAGGGCGATACGGTATCCTGCTCATTTTTTCTCCCGAACTCTGAACGCATAGGTGCAGAAGGAGAGATTGTCAGGGTAGTAAGAAAGGCCGTCAGGACATTCCAGTACGGCGTCAGGTTTGTTGCGCTTCTTCC
>CAKKPR010000274.1 GCA_919901705.1 Thermodesulfovibrionales bacterium
ATTTGTGCCATCGGTTATTGCGATCAGCGCAATAGAGAGTCCATTTTCCTATTTTCCCATCATATCTTATCTTCGCTATTGCCATAGAAGTCCATTCTTTCGTGTCCTTGTGCCACGGCGCCCTGTTTTCAAAAATGGTCACGCTGTTGCCCCTTATTTTATATGACAGGTTCACCTTATCAAGCACATGCGCCGGGACTCTCTTTTTGCAAAATTCGTCAACTTTCTTTTCAACAAGTGTTTTTACTAATATCGGTAATGGCATAGCGCCCTCCTTTAACTTTTTTACTCAATCGTCCGCCCTCAGCGCGATGGATGATGGGACTGTTCCTTTCTGGCATTATAAGACCCTACTATATTTTTTGAGTATAACTTTACTCAGCGGTTGTAAATCTGCAATTATAAATTTTTTTGAGGCATAAGCAATTTGCCATACAGCCTTAGAAAAGGCCCTCCAATCCAATTGCCATGCAAATACTGATGATTGTTTTAGATGTTCCCTTAATTTTTCGGCAACTTCATATGCATTAAAAAAATCGATAACGTGAATTGGGCAATGCCGGCCTTTAAGAGTTGAAATGAAAAGTTGTCGGACCGGTTCATCATAGATCGGAAAGGAATATCCGATAACAAATATGGCTTCCGCCATTCTTAAAAACTTGTAGGCAGCATCCCACATTGATTTGAGTTCAGGTTTTTCCGCTTCTCCTGGACGTACAATAACGGGTTCAAATACTCTGATGCCAAATTCTACGACACCATCTTCTTCCTGTGTAACCCAATTTTTGATCAACTTGTAGGAACGATGAAATAATCGCCCCTTATTTTCGTATGTTAAGACAGATCCGTGAAGTTCTACTATTCGTATGTGTCTGACATAATTCACGATAGCGTCCGTATTGAGCGTTATTATTGCCGGGCAAATTGGCACTAAGTTGAAAAAGCGGTATTGCTGTGGAACTTCTCCGGAACAAACAATTTTACAAGAAACATCGATAAAGGATCTATCGTATGCCAATTTAAGGGCTGGCTCATTGGTATGTTTCACCTTGCAATCATCCATATTGCTAAGGTCAAGGTTTTCTGTAGATAAATTAAGGCAGTTCCTGTACTCAGTATCTGGGTAAGAATTAATATCAAAGCTTCCATAATCCTTCACTTTTTGCCGACTTGATAAAGGGACATCCCTCATAGTTGGCATTAAACCAGCAGACGCACCAGCCCCCAAAAAGTAAACAGCTTTATGACGAGAAGCGTGGTTTAAGAGGAGTTCAATATTCATTATTATAAAAAGCCTTGTTTATCCTTCAGGCTTCCTTTGCCTTCCCCTCCACAATCTCAATCTCCGTTTGCGGCAAACGTTCCAAGAGATAATGGTTTGAAAAGACGCCGGAGGGTAGCCAGACCGAATATTTATTTTTATTCTTCATCCTCTTCTGTCAAATGCTCGGCTGCAAGATTGCTGATTTCCCCCGCAAAGTTCCCCTCCTTGGTTAAGGAGGGGCAGGGGTGGTTTGTATGAAAAAACTTTCTTATCTCCTCTAAAATGCCTTCTGCATTATCAAATATGTCTTTATTTTCAAAGCGGATGACTTTAATGTTGAGGTTTTTAAAATATTCTGTCCTCTCTGTATCGTATTCATATCCTCCATCTGTAAAATGTCCTGCCCCGTCCATCTCGACACACAGCTTTTCAGACGGGCAATAGAAGTCAAGAACATAAGGGCCGATACTATGCTGTCGTCTGAATTTTCTGTTTTCAAGCTGTGAATCCTTTAGCAGACTCCATAACTTAGCTTCGGCAGGGGTGAGGCTGTTTCTAAGTTGTTTTCTTCTTTCTTTTAAAACATTCCTGTTATGGATTCTTTCCGTCATCATTTAATTACCACCCCTTAACCCCTCCTAAAATAGGAGGGGAGCTTTTATCCACTGCTCTGTGAACGCATAGGGTATAGAGCCGTCTGGCCTGAACAGCGAAATACTTCTGAGCATTGGCAATTTCAGGTTTGCGAGGGTCGCCGTTTTGAGCAATCAAATAACAGGCAAAACGAGAAAGGGTATAGTCGCTTACTAATTGCACAGCACCTTTCCCTCCCTCGATCGGTTTGCCGGCACCGGCAAAGTGATGCGAAGGCTCATTTCCTGATTGTTTACAGGAGGTTATCGCCCTTTTAATCGCATCTTCAAAACGTCGCCATTGAGTATATCCCAAAAGAGGCTGGAGTTCCCTTGCGCTCCAATATTCCGCCCCATGTTCGTTTGCTTTCTTCAAATCTTCGAAAGACTTATTCCCAATTGCAATTAAATCTTTCTTTGCCATAGTCCCTCCTTATTGCAATCACATTTTATACCAAAGCGAGGTATTTTTTCAGTCGGAAAGTTGTTTTAAGACGTTGAAATTTTACCCCATTAGAAGGACGAAGGTCTTTTAACGGGGTTTACTTCAACGCCTGCTCATAAAACCTTTCATCAACTGAAAACCTGATTGTAATCGCAATAAGATTCTCCGGCATATTCAGTTCTTTCAGCCTTGTCATATCTTTTTCTGATGTAACAATCCAGTCCGCATTACTTTTCTGCGCCTCTTTCAGGATATCGTCAATGTCTCTTTGTTTGTATTTGTAATGGTCTCTGTATGTTTTAATGCCCGCGATTTTGCAGCCGGTTGATGAAAGAGTCTTTTGGAATGAGTCAGGATTGCCTATTCCGCAGAATGCAAAGAAGTTTTTACCTTCTGCCCATTTCAACGGCATTGTCTCACCCAAATGCCCCTCAAATCTTAAAGGCCTGTGTTCAGCAGGAAATATAAGAGCCCTTCCATTATATGGCCTTATTTCTTCAATAAGGCTGTTGATTGCTTCCTGCCGGATATTGTCTGTATTTGTTATTACTATGATATTAGCTCTTTTTATTTCCTTAAGCGGCTCCCTGAGCAGCCCGACAGGCAAAAGCCTCCTGTTGTCAAAAGGGTCTTCTGCATCTATTAACAGAATATCTTTATCCCTGAAAAGCCTCCAGTGCTGAAAACCGTCATCGAGTATAAAAACCATTTTAGCCGTCAGATGAGAGCTGTCAGATGTAAGCTGTTCGATTGCAAACATGCCTGCCTCATACCTGTCCGCGCCTTTCACAATAGGAATACCTCTTAACCTGTTAGCCATCATAAAAGGCTCATCCCCTGCATCCTTCTCATCCAGCAGCGGACCGTCTCCCCTGCTTACAAAACATGGCCCCTTTGCCCTGCCTTTGTAGCCCCTTGTGAGTATGCAAGGGTTAAATCCCCTTTTTTTTGCTTCCTCTGCCAGCGCTATTGCAGCAGGTGTTTTTCCAGTGCCTCCGGTTGTTATATTGCCAATGCTGATTACTTTGAAGGGGAGATGCTTCTGATTCCTTAAGGAATAATATTTTTTTGCTGAATAACCGAGATAATATATAAATTCAAATATCCCCATTCTTTGGTCCCCTACAGTGCCTTTCGAAATGCCTTTATATTATATATGAAAAAAGAGAACAAGTTTTTGCTATTAAAGCTTATTCTGAATAAGATTCCTCTCTTTCGGAAAGTTCTCTGTAAATAAAAGGCTTTGTGCATGAAGGCACTTCAGGAGCAGAATA
>CAKKPR010000275.1:0-8593 GCA_919901705.1 Thermodesulfovibrionales bacterium
CGACAATCCAATACAGTCGCAAGACGTGACATTTAACATTCTCGCTCCAGGCGTAGTGAAAGATCATTATACTGCTGGTTTGACCTTCAAGGTGAGCAAAAGTTCTGAATTGACGGTTTCGTATATGCATGCCAAGAATAACTCTGTATCAGGTAGTAGTCTCTTTAATGATTTTGGCGTTGATGCCGGCAATGAAAAAATCAAGATGCACCAGAACTCTTTGGGCCTTGCCTTCGGGATGGCTTTTTAAATAGCAGATAACTGAAGCGATGCTGTTTTTTTGAAATATCTCTATGGGAGAGGGTGATTCCTCTCCCATTTTTATTATAGCTCCCCTCCTATTTTAGGAGGGGTGTCCGAAGGACAGGGTGGTAAGTGGGAAGGAAATTCATTCTAATCAAACCACCCCTGCCCCTCCTTAACTAAGGAGGGGAGTTAGGATACCCATTTGAAATGAGAAAGAACCTCTTTTTGTGATACCATAAATTCATGATAGAAATAGATGGAAGCTTCGGTGAGGGCGGAGGCCAGATTTTGAGGACAGCCCTGAGCCTTTCAAGTCTTTTTTTGAAACCATTCAGAATATTTAATATCAGGAAGGGCAGAAAAAAACCCGGGCTTATGCCTCAGCATCTGACATGTGTCAGGGCAATGCAGCTTATCTCAGGTGCAGAGGTAGCTGGCGACAAAATAGGTTCTTCAGTGCTTGTTTTTAAACCTAAGAGTGTTAAGGCGGGAGAATTTTTCTTTGACATAGGTACAGCCGGTTCGACATCTTTGGTTCTTCAGACTATTGTCCCATCCTTAATTTTTTCAAGTGAAAAAACCTCAGTAATATTAGTAGGAGGGACTCATGTTCCTTTCAGCCCTTCATTTGATTATATAGCAGAGGTCTTTGCCCCTGTTCTGGGGAAAATGGGGATAAGAATCGAATTGAAGATAGAGTCTTATGGATTTTATCCAAGGGGTGGCGGGAAGATCAGGGTTGATATCTTTCCCGCAAAGGACATTAAACCTTTAAGAGTTACAGAGAGAGGCGCTATTCTAATGATAAAGGGATATTCAGGCACAGGAAACCTTCCCTTATCTATAGCTGAAAGGCAAAAGAGCGCTGCAATTAAAAAAATACAAACTGAGATAAAAGACCTCATGCAGCCTGTGGATATCGAGATATTGAACGTCTCTTCACCCGGTCAGGGGACATTTATATACCTGCATTCAGAGACAGAAAAGGCTATTGCAGGTTTTACGTCTCTCGGCGAAAGAGGTAAAAAAGCAGAGGCCGTTGGAGAAGAAGCGGCAGAGGAGTTTAGCGAATATTATTTTACGAATGTAGCTTTCGACAGGCACTTGCCGGACCAGATAGTTTTATATCTTTCAATGTCCAAAGAAGAATCGATATTTACAACATCCTGTATAACACAGCATCTAATGACAAATTTATGGGTCATAGGTCTGTTTACTGGATTTCATTATTCAGTTGCCGGAACAATAGGGGAAACAGGGGTTGTAAAAATAAAGTAAAATTTTTCAGTCATAGCGGCTTGACATGTGCTCCCTCTCAAGGTATTCTTAATAAAATTATACTAACTGCTTTATTTGTAACATGGGGGAATAAATGAAAGAGCACATGGACAATATTTTAAAAATGGCTTATAGCCGTAATGCCTCTGACATACATATTACTGCCGGCAAGCCTCCGATGATAAGGGAGAAGGGTGAGATGGTTGCGCTCGAGAACTACCCTGCGCTTACAGCTGAACATACAAAGAAGCTTATTTACAGCATAATAAGTGAAAGCCAGCAAAAAGACTTTGAAAAAAATTTAGAGCTTGATTGTTCATATTACATCCGTGACCTGTGCCGTTTCAGGGTTAATGTAATGATGCAGAAAGAATGCACAGAAGCAGTGCTCCGTATTATTCCGTCAAAGATACCGCAGGCTAAAGATATCGGGCTTTCTGATGCAATACTTAGTTTCTCAAAATTACCGAGGGGACTTGTGCTTGTTACCGGGCCTACCGGCAGCGGTAAATCCACCACACTGGCTGCATTAATAGAGGTTATAAATCAAACCCGCAAAGACCACATAATTACGGTTGAAGATCCCATAGAGTTTGTTTATGAGGGCAAGAACTGTGTTATAAGGCAGAGAGAGGTAGGCAGTGATACGCATACGTTTCTGAATGCCCTTAAGCATGTTTTGAGGCAGGATCCGGATATAATCCTGGTAGGGGAGATGCGTGATCTCGAAACCATTTCGCTTGCTATTACAGCGGCTGAGACAGGACATCTTGTTTTTGCAACTCTGCATACGCAGGATGCTGCACAGACAATTGACAGGGTTATTGACGTATTTCCTTCTCACCAGCAGCAGCAGGTCCGGGTGCAACTTGCAAGTACTCTCGAGGGCGTTGTCTGTCAGCAATTGTTGCCAAAGGCAGACGGCAAGGGAAGGGTGGCAGCAAGAGAGGTCATGGTAGTGACACCGGCAATATCAAACCTTATCAGGGAAGGCAAGACGCACCAGATATACAGCGCAATAGAAACAGGCGCAAAATTCGGCATGGTCAGTATGGACAGCACCCTGCTTGAACTGGTGAAGCAGAGGTTAATTACGGTAGACGTTGCCCTGTCAAAGAGCTCAAATCCCGAATCCCTGCGCGGGAGAATCAATGCCCTGGGCATGGTTGGAGCAGGCCCATCCGCGGGACCAAGACCTGTGCCTCCGGGACCGGCTCAGATGGGCAGGAAGATATGAGCTTTGAAGAATTAAAGAACATATCTCTTTTCAGAAATATGTCGGATGATATTTTCCAGATAGTTGCGCCTTTGGTCGGCGAGGAAAATTTCAAGGCAGGACAGGTGATATTTAAGGAAGGCTCTTCTGCAGACAGGTTATTTATCATAAAAAACGGTGAAGCGGAGATCCGGAAAGTAATAGCAAAAGAAGAGGAAAGATATAAATTGATAGCAGTTCTGGATAAGGGTGAATTTTTTGGCGAGATGGCTATTTTTCTGGATCAGCCCCGCTCAGCAGAGGCCGTGGCAAAAACTGATACAACGCTTTTAACAATAAGCAAAAAAGACTTCTCGGATTTATTCAACAGCAGTCCTGCTGCTGCGTTTAAGATCATGGAGTTTTTTACGTCTGTTATTATGGACAGGCTGCGCAAAACTACAAATGAGCTTGTGACTATTTATGAGACAGGCAGGCTCGTAAGCGCTGTGCGCAGCGTGTCAGAGCTTTCGGATATTGTTATGGAAAAAGTCTTTGGCGCCATAGAGCCTGAGGCAGGGCTTTTTATAATATGGAACACGTTTAACAGGGAGTTCGAGGTCTACGGTCAAAAAGGCTTTAACCTTGGAATAGGGGCGGATTTGCCAGAAAGCGACCCTCTTGTCAAATGGCTTGTTGAGAACGGCGAGCCCTTTCTTTCATTTGATCTTAAGAATGACAACAGGATTTCAATATCCGAAGAAAGCATTTACAGCGGCTGTTCCATGCTGGCATCGCCATTTTTTTCACATGACAGCTCGGTTGCGAGTCGCAACGACCTGTCGGGATTCATAATTCTTTTAAACAGGACAAGACAGAATGCTTTTTCCTACGAACATATGATCCTCCTTTCTGCCATAAGCGGCTATGTTTCAGTTGCTTTTGATAACCTGCAATACATGCAGGAGGCAATAGACCGTTCCAGGCTCAGCCGTGCAAAGGCAACGATACAGTAACATCAGCAAGGTTGACCTTTTGTGCTGTTAAAGAATAGAATATGAAGCAATGAAACAAGAAGACAAGACATTATTTGAGTTGCAGTCTGAAGTTTGCAAGACGCTTGCGAGTCCCAAGAGGCTTGAGATTCTCAATGCGCTTAAAAGCGGTGAAAAGACCGTGACCGAGCTTGTAAATATACTGGGCGCTCCCAAGGCAAATGTATCACAGCACCTTGCTGTCATGAGGCATGCCGGGATTCTGAAATCCAGAAGAGACGGGGTCAGTATATATTACAGGGTTGCAAATCCAAAAGTGATTAAGGCCTGTGTTCTGATGCGGGAGGTTCTCACAGAACAGATGCAGGAGAAAAGCAGGCTTATCAAGATAGTATCAAAGGGCTGAAAAACTGTTACCAAATCAGGACGAAGTCTGTATGTACGGACAATAGGGTTTTTCATGGCAGTTTCTGCATGTCTGCTCGTTTAAAGGAGATGCAGTAAAATTCCCGTCTCTCATTTCTGAAAGTGTCGCATCAAGATATTTCATTCCTGCTGTTATGTAATCTTCTATGGTTTTGCCCTCGCGCTTATCGTTTCTTCCCGGAATCCATATTATCTTGATATCTTTAAGTGAATATATGCCGACACGTTCCACCTTGAAACCAAGCGATTTCATCAGCGCCGCATAAAGGAACAGCTGAAGGCTTGCGCCTTTATTCAGGACCTCGAGCCTGTTGAGCTGTGCCGAGCCTGTTTTATAGTCAATGAGTTCAACGACGTCGTCTTTTTTGTCTACCCTGTCTATCTTGCCTTTGAGTTTTATCCCTTCTATGATTTCTCCTTCAACAGACACCTCAGCCTCCATAAAAGAATATCCTTCATCTGTAAGTTTGCTTTCAATTTCATAGATATCGGGAAGGATGAAAAGGAAAGAATCCCTGATGAAATTTTTCCAATAATTTTCTATGGGCTGTTCATCAAGGATTTTTTTAAAGAGATTTTCAGCATTTAGCCTCATTTCATCAAAGGTTGTAAACGGTTTCGACATTAATTTTTCCATGATTTCATGAATTATAGTGCCGAGGAGCATTGTCTCAACCTTGTATTCCTTTGTTTCCGGAGGTTCAAGTTTAAGGATTTTTTCTATAAAGAATTTTCTGGGACATGTTCTGTAATAGTCAATGTTTGTGACGGGTATGTGCGAATTTATTCCAAAATATTTCCTGGCCAGATATGTTTTTATATTGTTGATCTCCTTTATATGCGATGACAGTAGGTTCTTTCCCTGCCTGAGCAGTTCCTCTTCCCTGCATAGTATCCCCGGAGTATGCTGGACAGTTTCAGCCTTCCATGGCAGAAAAGGCGACGCCAGGAATACTTTGTCTGCCTCCATTGCCGGATAGGAAAGGTGGAGATTTTTTGAGGAGTCTGTCATTCTCTGAAATATAAATTTTTGCAGGTAAAGGTATCTCTTCATGTTAACAAGGCCAAGCCTTGTCCTTACGCTGTCCGGAAATATATGGTCTATCTCAGGCATTGAGGGCAGGTCTCCATCCTTCAAACCGCCGATATACAGATATTCCGGCTCAGCGCCTCTCAGCTCGAAAAACCCTGAAACCTGCACTCCTGTGCCTTCTGTTTCGGTTTTTGCTGTGTTCTGGACATGTTTGAGGCTATCAATAAACTGGCGCAGCGAGGTATCTGAAGCAGTCAGAATGAGATTATCAATAAGGGACAATTCTTTTAGCATCTCAGCTGCCTGCTCTTTGAGGTCTGTATCTTCACCGGAGAAATCGAGTTCTGCCAGTATCACAGCTAACCCTTCACAGAATTGCTTGTATGTGCCTTTTTCTTTTATAGATGCAAGAGGGGCAAGTTTTTTGAATATCCACTTGATTTTTTGTTCTATCTCAGGCGGCAACCCTGTGAGAGTTTTAGTCAGATTGAGCCAGGAGTTTTTCCCTTTGATTATTCCTGAATTGAGAGATATCTGAGGAATATATTCCCTGAATATCTCAGGCATTTTTTTGAAATATGGAGATATGAGGAATTGCGAAAACAACAGCCTTGGATAATCGTCTGCGATTGATTCAAGCATTGCTGTCAGGTCCAGGAAGGGTTTTGTTTTTCCAACAGGCTTTGATAAAGAAAAAGTGCAGGGTATGCCGTACCTCCTGAATACCCTCTCGATAATGTCTGAGTATACATGCAGTTTCGGGAATGTAAGTATGATGTTGTCTAAGGACCTGCATTTTCCTGATATGAACATATTTTTTATATGCCTTGCAATGCCCTCAACCTCCTCATCTATTCCAGGATACGAGATATATGATGGGCTCACCGTTCTTTTTTCCGAAGGCAATATAGTCGCTATAGTATTAAAGTTATTCTTTATGAAAATCTCAAAACTATTTGTTATTGAATAGAAATTTTCATCATAAGGTATTGAGATAAGGGTTGTATTTGAGTGCTCAATAAGCTTTTTCAGTATCAGCTCTTCTGCAGGCGTAATCTCATAAAAACTATCGAGAATCAGGATAGCAGGGTTGTGTTTAAGCTTTGCTATTAAATCAGGGCTTTCTCCAAGGACATCGTTTTCATCCAGAGTATTATGCCTGTTCATGATTTCCTGATAACCCCTGAATATCTCAATGGCATCCATGGCCCTTTTTGAACCCTTTTCAGGAACATTGAGGTCTTTAAAAATACCACTTAGCTCAACCCGTACGGATTCAATATCTTTATGCGGGCGATATTGTTTTATCTCGTCAATGAAATTACTGATGATGGATGAAAAACCAATGCCTTTACCTGAGAGCCTTGAAATAATGATAGGTATAAGTGATTCAGGCAAGAGGCTTTTATTCCCATAAAGGTAATAAAGCCTTTTTGAGAACTGTTTTATTGTCATCATCTCAGGGGGAATATAAGTGCTTTTTGTTAATCCGTGGAAGATGCGCCGGCTGTCTTTTATTTTTCCCGGGGTAGGGGCGAGATAGAGTATCCCGGAATAGTCCTTGCCATTTATTTCAGAGATTGCTGTTTTTAACATATTCCCGGTAAAGCCTCTATAGCTGAATGGGACATAGAAGATATTGACCTGTCTTTGGTGATGATTTGTCATGGGATAGGATAACGGATTTTGGTGAAAGGATGCAAAAGAGAAAATAAGGGTTTATTCGGTCATAACATGATCTGAAAGTTCGTTTGTGTCATCAGGTGTTATCGGGAAATGCGCGGCGAGCAGTTCTCCTGATTCTTTTATGGCTGCGCACAGGGCATCGCATGCATGTCCTTCTCTGATGCCTTTAGAGACTATGCTTGCGAATTTGTTCAATGACTCCTGCTTAATCTTTTCATAGATACCTTTGTCCGCAAGCACCCAGACTTTTCTTTCGAGGAGAGAAATGAAGAATAAAACCCCTGTGTTATTTTTTGTTTTATAAAGGCCTCTCTCATAAAATGCCCTGACAGTCCTGAGCCTTACGGCTTCAGCCATTCTTTTCTTGCCGATAAATGCGGTCTTTAATACAGGTATTTTATTGAACATGAACAATGCAGGGAAAAAGAATATGAAGCTAAATGATATATATGACCATACCGATGAATGGAAATATAATAGAGTAATGATTAATGATAAAAGGCTCCCGAGCAGTACGCCTCCTATAATCTCAGCCTCAATATATTGGTCACTGCTGTCAACAACCATGACTGCCACTTCTCCGATTGTCTTTGATTCCGCAATACGGGTTGTCTCTTTGATCTTGTCATTTTCGTCTTTACTGAAAAATTTATTTGCTCGTGTCATTATCATTTACCAGTCTCCTGAGGCTCCGCCCCCTCCAAATCCACCGCCTCCGCCTCCGCCGAAGCCGCCAAAATCACTCCCGCCACTGCTAAATCCGCTTCCGCCTCCGTAATATCCTCCTCCGGGCCAGAAACCGCCTCCGCGGTGCTGTCCTCCCGAAGAAAAAAGAATTGGAAGAAAAATCCCTGCGCCCAGGCCCGCGACGGCGAATATAATAAATGTAGTAAGGCTGAGCGGCAGAAGTGTTAAGTGAATAATTGCAGGCAGCCCTAATGCCCCTGATATTCCTCCAAAGACGCGTGATATGCTTCCCAGAAAAAGCATAACAAATGCACCAAACATGAGAAAGGTAAAAAAGCGTGAAGATTTTTCATGTTTCTGAGGGAGATGATTTCCGTCAGCCTTGAATTCACCGCGTGCAGCATCAATTAATGATGAAACCCCGGCTAAAAAGCCTCCGTCAAAATCACCCCTTTTAAACCTTGGTTTTATGACAATGTCTACAATCCTCCCTGCGGCCAGATCTGTCAACGGCCCTTCAAGGCCGCGTCCTACCTCAATCCTGATCTTTTTATCCTGTTTGGAGACGAGAAAGATTACCCCGTTATCTTTTCCTTTTTGCCCTATCTTCCACGATTCAGCAACTTTAATACCAAAGTCCTCAATAACTTCTCCCTCAAGTGAGGGAATAGTCAGAATAACTATCTGCGTTGAATCTGTCTGTTCAAATGCCTTTAACTCATTTTCGAGCGCAGCCTTTGCTGACGGGGATATCATATCAGCATAATCATTTACATACCCCTGAACTTTCGGAACATCAAGGGCATGGGCGGGGGAAATAATAAGCAAGAAATAAACAATAAATGTTGTTAACATTCTGATATGTCGAATATGAAGAACAGAGATTGCTTCGTCTCTTCGTTCCTCGCAATGACAAAAAGGGGTGTCATTGCGAGCCGAAGGCGTGGCAATCTTGCTTGATTTCACTGCATTTAAGACAGGTTTCAAATTAGAATTTCACCTGAGGCGCTTTTTCTGCCCCTGCCTCTGCCTTGAAAGGTTCTTTAA
>CAKKPR010000275.1:8693-10867 GCA_919901705.1 Thermodesulfovibrionales bacterium
AATTTCACCTGAGGCGCTTTTTCTGCCCCTGCCTCTGCCTTGAAAGGTTCTTTAAGCTTCAGATGCAACAGCATTGAATTTGTAAGGTTGTTCGGGAATATCCTGATTGAGGTATTAAATGTCTCGATCGCCTTGTTATAACGCACGCGTGCAACATTTATCCTGTTTTCAGTGCCCTCAAGCTGATGCTGGAGGTCCTGAAAATTCTGATTCGCCTTAAGGTCAGGATATTTCTCTACCACTAACATAAGTCTTGAAAGCGCGCTGCTCATGGCGCCCTGCGCCTGCTGGAACTGCGTGAATGCCTTTGGGTCATCGAGCATGGCTTTTGACATCTGTATGGAACCGACCTTTGCCCTTGCCTCTGTCACGGCGGTCAGTGTCTCTTTTTCATGTTTTGCATATGCCTTAACTGTTTCAACAAGGTTCGGAATTAAATCATTCCTCCTCTGGTATGATGCCTCTACATCTCCCCATGCAGCCTTCACAGACTCTTCATTTGCCTGCATTGTGTTATAGCCGCAACCGGAGATACCTACAAGCATAAGACCCAGTACAATATACAGCAACTTTTTTCTCATTATTTCCTCCTGAATTTAGAATTATATACGGAAGATATAGTATCCCTGTTATTTTAACAGAAGCGCGCTAAATTTTCTCATCTTGACATATAACCGGGACATCCTATAAATCCCATGCACCCTGCCTTTCGCAGGCGGCAGGATGCATTCGAGCATATATTTGCTGTTTTTGTCCCGGCAATTCCCGGGAGAACCCTGTTTTTAATGCGGCCCTTATCTATTTTCTTTTTGGTTTTGATTTACGGGCGCCTTTCTTTGAGGATGCTTTAGAAGAAACGCTTTCGAGTTTCGCTATCTGCGCTTCAAGTTTTTTTATCCCTTTGATTGTTGATATTACCTTCATGTCAAGCAATGGATTCTTGGAGCCTTTTGATACGAGGTCATACACCTTTCCTCCAAGGTCTGTGAAGTTTGACTGTACCTTCATCTTAAGTTCGAAAACCTTATATCTCCTTTTCCCTTCCTCCGCAAGTTCCTCTGCTTTTTCAACTGCAACCGTTGCGCCTTTTCTTACAGCAGCAATGCTTTCATCAACGCTTTTCCGGATGTCTTTTTTAACCCTGTCCCATAGTGCCATAATTTTCCTCCTTGAGATTTTATTAAAACAACATCTCTAACATATCACAAAACAGTTCTATTGAAAAGAGGAAAAGGATATGTTAATCTCAACGAACTATACAATGTCATTGCGAGGGGCAAAGCCCCGAAGCAATCTAAAAGGCGAGATTCCTTCGCTCTGCTCGGAATGACAATGATTTATGTGATGCTGAACTATGGTCAAAAACGACAGATGGATAAGAGAGATGGCGCAGAAGGGGATGATATCTCCTTTTGATGCCAATCAGGTGAGGAAGGATGTCATATCCTACGGCGTGAGTTCCTACGGATATGACATGAGGATTTACGATGAATTCAAGATTTTTGAAAGCAAAGATAATGTCATCATTGACCCCAAGAATTTTGCTGAGACCCATTTTATTGATTTTAAGGGCGATGTCTGCATAATCCCGCCGAATTCTTATGTCCTTGCACGCTCTCTTGAATATTTTAAAATTCCAAGGGATGTTCTCGTTATATGCCTTGGAAAATCAACATACGCTCGTTCAGGAATCATTGTGAATGTCACTCCGCTCGAACCTGAGTGGGAAGGATATATAACCATTTCCATATCAAATACAGCTCCTGTGCCTTCAAAGCTGTATTCAAATGAAGGCCTTGCTCAGCTCATATTTCTCGGAGCATCTGAGCTATGCGAGACTTCCTATGCTGACAAAAAAGGGAAATATCAGGCGCAGAAAAATATAACGCTTTCAAAGACGTGAGTTTTTTTGATGGCTCGCACACAGCCACCGCCTTTTAAGACTCACTGACACTAATAACTAACACTGCCTTCCCTCCCTTGTCTTTTCAGCAGGAAAACGGCTATTATTGAGGGGAAAATTTGGCGTATAAGGAGATAATTTTCTGTGCCAACCGAATTATCATCGGCCATAAGAGATAATCAAGGAAGAGGCAGGGTAGGTGATTTCCTTAAAGAAAAAATTCAGGATGCTGCGGGATACGCCAAGAGCAAATGAAAAACATTGATCTTAC
>CAKKPR010000276.1 GCA_919901705.1 Thermodesulfovibrionales bacterium
CCTGCTTTATGTTAAAATGTAACCTGCTTTTTTATAAAAGGGAGAAGAAATGAAAATAGCTATCATAGGACTTGCGAATTCAGGAAAGACAACAATATTTAATGCCCTGACAGGATTAAACCTCGAAACAACAATATACCCCACTGTTACTGCAGAGCCGCATATGGGAGTGGTAAAGGTGCCTGATATGAGGCTGGACAGACTCACTGAAATATATAATCCAAAGAAGACGACTAATGCAACTGTTGAGTATGTTGATTACATAGGCCTTACAAAAGGAGACATGGTGCAGAACAGAAAGGTCTTTGACCTGATAAAAGACGCTGATGCCATTGTGCATGTTGTCAGGGGATTTGAAGATGAGTCCATAACCCATCCCATGGAAAACATAAATCCCCGCAGGGATGCTGAGACAGTAGAACTTGAGATGATCTTTGGAGATTTGGAACTGGTTGATAAAAGACTCGAAAGGATGGAACAGGGCTTAAAAAGAGGCAAAAAGCCTGATGAGACAGAAAAAAAAGTTCTTGTTAAATGCAAAGAGGGTCTCGAGAAAGAGACTGCTTTGAGAGACATGGATTTCTCGGAGGAAGAACAAAAAACCATGAGAAACCTGCAGTTCATGTCCATAAAACCTGAACTTGTAGTATTGAATGTCGGAGAGCAGGACCTGAACTCTGAAAAAACAAAGGCAGCAACTTCCGGACTTCAGGGATTTTTTAAAGGCAGACAGGTAAAAGTACTGAGCCTGTGCGGAAAAATAGAGATGGAAATTGCACAGCTGTCTCCTGATGAAGCAAAGGCATTTCTGGATGACCTTGGAATTGAGGAGCCTGCACTAAACAAACTGATACACGTGAGCTACAATTTATTGGGTCTTATATCCTTTCTTACTGTGGGGGAAGATGAAGTCAGGGCCTGGACTATCAAAAAAGGATTAGATGCACAAAAAGCAGCAGGTAAAATTCATTCGGATATCGAGAGGGGATTCATAAGGGCAGAGGTCGTCTCATACAAGGACTTCATTGCTCACGGCACTATGGCCGGCGCGCGTGAAAAAGGCTTGCTGCGGCTTGAGGGAAAGACCTACGAAGTCAAAGGCGGGGACATAATTAATTTCAGATTTAATGT
>CAKKPR010000277.1 GCA_919901705.1 Thermodesulfovibrionales bacterium
CTTTGTTAAGGGGGAATTCAAGAGTCATAAAGAGGCAAAATACCTCTTCGCCTCGGCGAATCCGCTGGGGCGAAGGAGTCTCTGCGATAGCCCGAGAATGAGCGAGGATGCTATGCCCTGTCTTTTGCACTACATTCTCCTCGCTATTTCCCTTGCTGCTATGACCCCTGAGGCAGATGCCTGGATCAAACCCCTGCTTACGCCTGCCCCGTCGCCGACAGCAAAAAGGTTCTCCTTCTCTGTCTCGAGTGTATTGGTCAATTTCAACTGCATTGAATAAAACTTCACTTCAACCCCGTAAAGCAAGGTGTGCTTTGAGTTCACCCCCGGCGCAACCTTGTCAAGGGCGTCTATCATCTCAAGGATATCGGACAGGTAGCGGTATGGGATGACAAAACTCAGGTCCCCCGGCGTTGCATCTTTTAAGGTCGGCTTTACTATTCCCTTTGCTATCCTCTCATGAGTTGAACGCCTTCCCATCTGCAAGTCCCCGAGTCTCTGGACAATAACTCCCTGCCCGAGAAAATTAGCCAGCCTTGCAATATATCTCCCATAAGATATCGGCTCATCAAACGGCTCTGTAAAAAAGGTGCTGACCAATAATGCAAAGTTAGTATTCCCTGTCTTCCTGCTTGCGTAACTGTGGCCGTTGACGGTCCAGATGCCCTTCAGGTATTCCTTGACAACCTCGCCATAGGGATTAACGCAGAAGGTCCTAATCTTATCGTCAAATTTTTTTGAATAAAATAGAAGTTTGGGTTCGTATGTAATGTTTGTAAGATGTTCAAATACAGAGGCAGGGATTTCAACGCGGACGCCTATATCAACAGGGTTCTGCAAAAGGGTAAGGCGCAGGCGCCTTGATTCTTCCTCAAGCCATCTTGAACCTTCCCTTCCGGGAGCCAGTATTACAAAATCAGAATAAACCTTGTCGCCGTTCTTAAGTTTGACGCCAACGGCCTTCCCTTTCTCCAGAAGAATACTCCCAACCTCTAATCCGAATAATGTCTCTGCCTTTGCATTCAACGATTCTTTAACCTTCTTAAGCAAAACCCTGCACCTGTCCGTGCCTATGTGCCTTATCCGTGAAGGTATAAACACAAGGTCATTTTTAGACGCAAGTCTTTCTATCTCCTGTATTTCTTCCCTGTTTCCTCCGTAGGTCTTTTTGGGAGCGCCGTATTTTACGTATATCTTGTCCACATAATCTATCAGAGACTGAAGCGTGTCTTGGTCTATATACCTTGAAAGAAATCCGCCAATTTCTGGCGATAGATTGAGCTTGCCGTCGCTGAAGGCCCCGGCGCCGCCCCAACCGCTCAGGAGAGCGCACTCAGGACAGGTCCTGCAGGATATATCCCCCGACATCATGGGGCATTTTCTCTGGTCTATGTCCTTGCCTTTTTCGATGATAAGTATTTTTGCGCCTTTCTTTTTATCGAGAAGTTCCAGCGCTGAAAAGATGCCGGCCGGCCCGGCCCCAACAATTATGACATCATATTTTTTCATA
>CAKKPR010000278.1 GCA_919901705.1 Thermodesulfovibrionales bacterium
GGATAGAGATAGGGAATGCTTATCAGTCTATTGAATTTTTCTATTTTACAGCCTTTCTTTCACTGTGTTAATTTTAAAGTCCGCACCTGAAAGGGCAGGGTCTTTATGGAAAAAACACTTGAAAAGATTATGGGAGAATACAGGAAAAATGAAGGAAACCTCATTTCCATACTTCAGGATATCGAAGATTCCTTTGGCTACCTTCCTGAAGATGCTGTAAACTGGTTTTCCGCAAGACTCGATATTCCGGCAAGCCGTTTCTACGGTGTCGCCACATTCTATTCCCGGTTCCATTTTAAACCGAGAGGAAAGAATATAATCACGGCCTGCTGCGGCACCGCCTGTCATGTCAAGGGGTCTGAGAGACTGATAAACGGCATAAGAAAAGAACTTGACCTTTCAGAAGAAGAGGATACAACAAGGGACAAAGAATTCACACTTGAAAAGGTCAACTGCATCGGCGCCTGCAGTATCGCCCCGGTAATTATAATTAACAAAAAAGTAAATGGAAAGGTATCGGCAGATAAACTGCTTAAGGAACTAAGGTCTTTAAAGGACATTAAAGGTGAAGGCAAATAATAATACGACCATAAGAATCTGCATGGGAACAGGAGGCATTGCCGCAGGCGGCGCTGAAGTCCTTAATGCCTTCAAAAAAGAACTGAATCTGGCAGGCATAAAGGCGAATATCGAAAAAAACTGCTCAATGCACAAGGTCGGATGCCGCGGGCTCTGTGCAAAAGATGTTCTTGTTGACGTGATTATCAACGATGAAAAAACGACCTATCAGTTTATTAAATCCGACATGGTGCCGAGAATCGTAAAAGAACACATAATCGAAAAAACTCCTGTCATAGACTGGGTAGTAGGAGAAGACTACCACAATTTTCACAAGAAACAGTTTAAAGTCGTGCTCTCGGACTGCGGCTCGATCGATCCCGAAGACATAACCGCATATATTGGAGTAAAAGGGTATGAGGCTGCAAAAAAAGTTCTGATCTCATTAAAACCGGAAGAAGTTGTCGAGATAATCAAATCCTCAGGACTAAGAGGCAGGGGCGGTGCAGGATTCCCAACCGGCGTCAAATGGGAAATAGCAATGAAACAGGATTCGAAACAGAAATACCTTATATGCAATGCTGATGAAGGCGACCCCGGTGCATTCATGGACAGGTCAGTAATTGAGGGTAACCCCCATGCTGTCATCGAAGGAATGATTATAGGCGCTTATACAATAGGCGCTGATAAGGGCTATGTGTATATCCGGGCAGAGTATCCATTGGCAGTGGAAAGGCTCAAGAAGGCTTTATCAGATGCAAGGGAAAATGGTTTCCTCGGCAAGGGAATACTTGGAACAAAATTCAATTTCGACATAAAGGTAAAGCTCGGCGCAGGCGCATTTGTATGCGGAGAAGAAACAGCATTGATCGCCTCTATTGAGGGACAGAGAGGAATGCCGAGGGCAAAACCGCCATTCCCTGTTTATCACGGCCTGTGGGGAAAACCAACTGTGATTAATAATGTTGAGACCCTTGCAAATGTTCCCTGTATTATCAGAAACGGCGCCAGGTGGTTTGCGTCATTCGGCACCGAAAAATCCAAAGGCACAAAGGTCTTTGCATTAACTGGAAAGATTAAAAACTCAGGCCTTATCGAAGTGCCGATGGGAATTCCATTAAGAGAGATTATTTATGATATTGGCGGGGGAACTGAAAGCGGGAAGGCATTAAAGGCCGTCCAGACAGGAGGTCCTTCCGGCGGCTGCATACCGGCAGACATGCTCGATACGCCTGTGGATTTTGAGTCCCTTGCAAAAGTAGGCTCTATAGTAGGCTCCGGCGGAATGGTAGTGCTCGATGAAGATAACTGCATGGTTAACATGGCGCAGTACTTTCTCCAGTTCACGCAGATGGAGTCATGCGGGAAATGCGTGCCGTGCAGGATAGGAACTAAAAGACTTCTTGAAATTCTCGACAGAATAACAAAAGGCAAAGGGAAAAAAGGCGATATAGAACTTCTTGAAAAACTCAGCAGGGATATAAAGGCAGCATCTCTCTGCGGTCTTGGCCAGACAGCCCCGAATCCTGTTCTGAGCACTATAAAATATTTCAGGCACGAATATGAGGCACATTTACAGGGCAAATGTCCGGCAGCAGTCTGCAAAGAACTGCTGACTTACTATATTCTGGAGGAATTCTGCAATGGGTGCGGCGCATGCCTCAGGGCATGTCCTGCAGGAGCTATAACAGGAGAGAAAAAGAAACCGCATTTTATAGATTCCGAGATATGCATAAAATGCGGCGCGTGTTTTGATGCCTGCAAATTCAAGGCAGTGGCAAAGGAATAAAAGTTTAAGAGTTCAAAGGTTAAAAAGTTACAGACAGCAGGAGACAGGAGTAATGGTGAAGGTAACTATAGACAGTAAGACAATCGAGGTTGCAGAGGGAACAACTGTCCTGGAAGCGGCAAGGATGCTGAATATCCAGATACCAACGCTGTGCCACCATCCAAAGCTTACGCCCTTCGGGGGTTGCAGGATGTGCATAGTTGAGGTAAAGGGAGTGCCGAGGCCACTGACTTCCTGCACCACGCCTGTATCAGAAGGCATGGAAGTTACAACCTCAAGCCCTGAGATCGAGGAACTGAGAAAAACAGTCCTTGAACTCATTCTCTCAGATCATCCAAATGACTGCATGATATGTGAAAAAGCAGGAGACTGCACTTTGCAGGAACTTGCATACTTTTACGGCATAAAGGAAAACCGGTTTGCAGGTGAAAGACGGGTATATGAAAAAAGAGACGGGAATCCATTTATCGAAAGGGATATGGAAAAGTGCATACTCTGCGGAAGATGCGTTAAGGTATGCGAGGAGGTTCAGGGCGTTGAGGCCATAGACTTTACATATCGCGGCTTTAAGTCCAAGATATGTCCTCCATTTGAAAAAGACCTTAAGTGTGAGTTCTGCGGCCAGTGTGTTGCCGTATGCCCTACAGGCGCCTTAACAGGCAAGATGTGGGCGCTCCGCGGGAGACAAAAGGATATAAAGGAAGTCGACACTACATGTGCATACTGCGGGACAGGATGCAATATTACCCTTCATGTAAGAGCCAATGAAGTCATAAGAGTAACCTCGAAGGAAGATAAATGGAACGAGGGCTGGCTCTGTGTCAAAGGCAGATTCGGCTATACATTCATAAACAGCCCGGACAGGCTTAAAAAACCGCTGATACGGATAGAGACAAAGGACGAAGGACGAAGGACGAAGGACGAAAAACAAGAAGGTATCTCTCGTCCCTCATCTCTCGTCCCTCATCTCTCGTCCCTTTTCAGGGAAGCCACTTGGGACGAGGCGCTCGACTACACTGCACAGAGGCTCAAAGAGATAAAAGGGAAACATGGCCCTGATGCGATAGCAGGCCTTTCTTCTGCCAGATGCACTACTGAAGAAAACTACCTTTTCCAAAAATTCGTAAGGGCTGGATTAGGGACAAATAATATTGACCACTGCGCCCGTCTCTGACACGCGCCTACTGTGGCCAGTCTGGCCACGATATTCGGCTCAGGGGCCATGACAAACACCATAAGAGAGATAGAGGGCATGGAGGTCATCTTTATAATAGGCTCCAACACTAAAGAGACGCATCCTGTTATTGCAAACCGTATGCTGAAGGCCGTAAAAAAGGGAGCAAAAATAATAATAGCTGACCCGCGAAAGGTTCCGTTGGTCAGGTTCTCCGAAATATTCCTGAGGCTAAACCCGGGCACAGATGTTGCGCTCATAAATGGAATAGCGCACGTGATATTGAAGGAAGGCCTTAACAACAGAGAATTTGTTATTGCAAGGACAGATGGTTTCGATAAATGGAAAGAGTCCATAGAGTCATTCACTCCGGAGAATGCCTCAAAGATAACAGGCGTCCCAAAAGAAGATATAATTAAGGCGGCCCTTCTCTATGGAGGCTCAAGAAAGGCAGGGATATTTTATACCATGGGTATCACGCAGCATACCCACGGAACAGATAATGTCAATGCAATAGCAAATCTAGCGCTCCTTACAGGGAATATAGGAAAGGAACACACAGGCATAAACCCCCTGAGGGGGCAGAATAATGTCCAGGGAGCGTGTGACGCAGGATGTCTCCCCAATGTATATCCAGGCTACCAGAGAATTGACATGCCCATGGTCAAAAAGAAATTTGAAGAAGCATGGCATGCATCTCTACCGGACAAAGAAGGACTGAAATCAACAGAGATGATAGAGTCAGCATCTGAGGGAAAACTTAAGGCCCTTTACATAATGGGTGAAAACCCCATGCTTACAGACCCGAATATTGAACATACCCGCAAGGCGCTCGGAAAACTCGATTTTCTTGTTGTGCAGGACATATTTCTTACCGAAACGGCAGCCCTTGCAGATGTAGTGCTGCCGGCTACATGCTTTGCCGAAAAAACCGGGACCTTCATAAACACAGAGAGAAAGGTACAACTCGTAAGAAAGGCGGTAGAGCCTCCGGGAGATGCAAAAGAAGATATGTGGATAATCTCTGAACTGTCCGCCAGAATGGGGCATGATATGAAATATTCATCCGCAGAAGAGGTATTTGAAGAGCTTGGCAATTTATGGCCTGCGTTGTCAGGCATATCATATAACAGGATACGGAACCATGGTATCCACTGGCCCTGCCCCACAAAAGACCATCCCGGAACAGAGTATCTCTACAAGGCAGGATTTCCGCGGGGGAGGGTCTCGTTCACGCCTGTAAAGTATATACCTGCGGCAGAGCCTGCAGACAAGGACTACCCGTTTGTACTCACAACAGGAAGAAATCTATTCCAGTATCACAGCGGTTCCATGACACGAAGAGTCGCCCAGATCGAGGCACATGCAGGTGAGCCCTATGTTGAAATAAATGCAGAAGATGCCAGAAAACTTGGAGTGAAGCCTGATGAAAAAATAAAGGTGAGTTCAAGGAGGGGACAGATTGAGATAAAGGCAAGGATTACCGATAGTGTTTCAGAAGGAATAGTCTTTATCCCCATGCATTACAAAGAGGCTGCTGCAAATGTCATAACAAGTGATGCACTTGACCCGTACGCAAAAACACCGGAATTTAAGGTCTGCGCAGTCAAGATAGAAAAAATGGTTTGAACGGTTTGAACGGACTGAACCGTTTGAACTGTTTGAACAGTTTAAACAGTTATAAGAGGAGGAAATATGGTAAGCATTAAAGAGCTTAAAAAACAGGTTCTTTTTGAGAACATCAGTGACAGCGAGATGGGGAAATTAGCAAAGGTCATAAAGGAACTTTCATTAAAGAAAGATGAACTTCTTTTCAAAGAGGGAGATGATACAAAGGGGATTTATATGATCCGTTCAGGAAAGATAGAGATAACAAAAGTAACTCCTGATGGCTGGAAACAGACTATTGCAGTCCTGACGCCGGATCATTTTTTCGGAGAACTCTCGATACTCGAAAAACGCAAGCACGAGGCTATTGCAATAGCCATCGAGAATACAGAACTGCTAAAACTTCCGAAGGAAGAGTTTGAAAAAATGGAAAAAGAAGATGTTGCGCTTGCCTCACAGATACTTAAAAAACTGGCGCTGGTCATGAGCAAGAACCTAAGGCGCATGAATGAAAA
>CAKKPR010000279.1 GCA_919901705.1 Thermodesulfovibrionales bacterium
GAATACAAGGAATTTACCCTGCCGGTCCCTGACAAATTCTCATTCCCTCTGGATGTCTTTGATAAATGGGGCGAAAGGCTTGCACTGTTCTGGACAGACGGTATTATTGAAAAAAAATTTTCATTTAGCGCATTAAAGAAACTGTCATCAAAGGGCGCCGGCGCCTTTAAAAAAATGGGCCTCAATAAGGGCGATAAGGTTATTGTGCTGCTGCCGAATATCCCGGAGTGGTGGGAGATTATGCTTGCCCTTATGAGAATTAACGCAATTCCAATCCCGGCAACAACTCTGCTTACATCAAAGGACATAGAGTACAGACTCACAGCAACAGATATTAAGGCAATTATTACAATAGATGAAGAGACGGAAAAGGTTGAGGAGGCAGTAAATGGTTCTAAAACCAATCCGCTGCTCGTGATTACCGGCGAAAGAAAGGGCTGGCAGGATTACATAAAAGAACGTGACAGGGCAGATGCCTTTGAAGGTGGCAGGGCTGCTTCAGATGAACCTGCATTAATATATTTTACGTCAGGCACAACAGGCCCGCCAAAGATGGTGCTTCACACTCAGGCATCTTATCCCTTGGCGCATATTATAACAGGCAGGTATTGGCTCGACCTCAGGCCGGGTGATATCCACTGGAATCTTTCTGATACAGGATGGGCCAAGGCAGCCTGGTCAAGTTTTTTCGGGCCATGGCACATGGGGGCAACAATCTTTTCTCTTTTTAAAAAAGGAAAGTTTTCACCGTCGCTGATTATAGATACATTGAAGAGGTATCCGGTCACAACATTATGCGGGCCGCCGACAGCTTACAGGATGATGGTAAAAGAGATTCAAGATTCTCGCCTCAGGCGAGTCGCCCCCGCACTCAGGCGGGTTCGCCGAGGAGAAGAGGAGACAAAATTTGAATTCAAATCTTTGCGGCATTTTGTTGCAGCAGGGGAACCTCTGAATAAAGGAATAATTGAAGTATGGAAAGAAAGAACAGGGATGTATATCTATGACGGCTACGGCCAGACAGAGACAGTAAATGTCCTGGCAAACTACAGATGCCTTCCTGTAAAACCGGGTTCCATGGGGGTCCCGGCTCCAGGGTTTAATGTGGATATCATTGATGAAAACGGGAAACCAGTCCTCCCGAATACCGAAGGTGACATTGCAATAGCGGTAAAACCAGGAAGACCTGCAGGGTTATTTAAGGAATATCTCGGAAACCCTGATGCGACAGAAATGGCTGTGAGAGGCAATTGGTATATGACAGGAGACCGGGCTTATAAGGATGAAGAAGGTTATTTCTGGTTTGTTGGAAGGGCTGATGATGTGATTCTCACATCAGGATACCGTATCGGGCCCTTTGAGATAGAGAGCGTTCTTATAGAACACCCTGCCGTAAAAGAATCCGCAGTTGTTGCGAGTCCTGATGAGGTAAGGGGCGAGGTTGTAAAGGCGTTTGTCGTCCTGACACAAAATTATAAACCGTCGGATGCCCTGGCAGAAGAGCTTCAGAAATTTGTTAAAGGGCGTACGGCGCCGTATAAGTATCCCAGAAAGATAGAGTTCGTTGATGACCTTCCAAAAACAATAAGCGGAAAGATAAAAAGAAAAGAACTGAAGATGAAAGAATTCGGAAGGATTTAAACCCAAATCCCGATATAGGCTTTTCAATACCTTGTTTTGTCTGTCATTGCGAGAACCCGAAGGGTTCGTGGCAATCTTATCGTCAAAGGCGAGATTGCTTCGCTTCACTCGCAATGACAATTTTCTAAATCGGGATTCGACTTAAAAATTCCTCTTCCAAAATCATTTCAAATGTGATAGCATAAAAACACTTTTTCCCCTATGGGTCGTAGACCTGTTTGCTCCGTTTAGAGTTAATACTCTAACGGGGTTTAATTCAAAACCCTGAAAGGATGCGTCTTGAATGGCCGGACTTACCTATAAAAAAGCAGGCGTTGACATTGACGAAGGAGACAGGTTTATAAGGCTTATCTCTCCTCTCGCAAGAAAAACATTCAGGCCGGAGGTCATGACAGGCATAGGTTCATTCAATGCGCTTTTCAAGCTTGATGTAAAGAGATACAAAAAACCTGTGCTTGTGAGCGGAACAGACGGGGTTGGCACAAAGTTGAAGATAGCTTTCCTGACGGACAGGCATAATACCGTCGGCATAGACCTTGTTGCCATGTGCGTGAATGACATCCTCACGAGCGGCTCGGAGCCCCTGTTTTTTTTGGATTATTTTGCATCAGGCAAACTTAAACCTGAAAAGGCGGCAGAGGTCATAAAAGGAATTGTTGAAGGCTGCAAACAGGCAGGATGTTCATTGATAGGAGGAGAAACAGCAGAGATGCCCGGGTTCTATCCGAAAGGCGAATATGACCTTTCCGGTTTTGCTGTAGGGGTTGTCGATAAAGATAAGATAATAGACGGCTCTAAAATAAGAAAAGGCGACGCCATAATAGGGCTTGCATCAAACGGTCTTCATAGTAATGGGTATTCACTGGTCAGAAAGCTGTTTTTTGATATTAAGAAAATGAAAACCTCTGCCCGAATTGCGGAGTTTGGAACATCACTGGGAGAGGAACTTCTTAAGCCGACAAAGATTTATGTTAAGGCATTCAATGCAATCAGGGATAAGGTCAGGATAAAGGGCATGGCCCACATTACAGGCGGAGGGATTCCCGGGAACCTGCCGCGGATATTCCCAAAGGTGATATCCGCCGTTATAGATGAAGGCTCATGGCCTGTGCCTCCGGTATTCCAGGTGATAAGAAAGATGGGCAAGGTGCCGGTTGCCGATATGAGGATGACTTTTAATATGGGTATAGGGTATATTATTGTCATCCCGAAAACCGAAGCAGACAAGTCAATCTCTATTTTAAGGAAAACAGGATACGATTCATTTGTAATTGGGACTATTGAGAAAGGAGGACAGGAGACAAGATATGCATAAGATAAAAACTTTGATTAAAAAATCATTTACTCCTATAACAATAATGCTGATACCTCACAGCAACAGAAAACCGTTCAACCTTAAGATGCCTTATGCAGGCATATTCGTCTCTATAATCCTCTGTGGAATAGGAACGGCATATGTATTTTCAATAGCTATTGACACATTCGAATATAACAGGATGAAAGAAAAGGTCGGTTATTATTCAAGCCAGTTCATAGAGATGAAGGCAACCATGTCGGCTCTTAAAAAAGCTGAGGGCGAGTTCAGTAAGCTCTTTGCACTGAATTCCAAACAGAAAGTTCTTGAAAACATGGACACCTCAGACAATGGCGCGCTTGATATGGAGGCCCTGAAGCTGCAGATAAGAAAGACCATGGAGACCGTTGGAGACATAAGAGAATATTTGAGTCAGCAAAGAGACCTCTATATGGCAACTCCCAAAGGCTGGCCTATTGCAGGGAATGTAACCTCGCAGTATGGCAAAAGACAACATCCCAGGACAGGAGAGGAAGATTTTCATGCAGGGATAGATATTAGCGCCGCCCCGGGCAACCCTGTTACAGCCACAGCAGATGGAATTGTAAGCTTTGCGGGATGGAATGGCGGAAGCGGCAACCTCGTAGTCCTGGAACATGGTTTTGGATTTTCTACATTTTATGCCCATAATAAGATGCTTGCAGTTAAGGTGGGACAACGCATAAAAAAAGGCGGCATAATATCCTATGTCGGCTCAACAGGAAACTCAACGGGACCGCACCTGCATTACGAGGTGTGGAAAAATGGAAGCCCTGTTAACCCTAAAACTTTTATCGAAGGAAGGAGTTAGCTATGTTTTCAAGGAATACGGAAAAGCTTGAATCGTTTGTCGGAGTCAACAGCTATTTCAAAGGCGACATAAAAACAAAAGGGACGCTCAGGATTGACGGCACACTCGAAGGCAATATCGAAGTTGACTGGCTCATACTTGGAGAAACAGCACAGCTCAAAGGCAATGCCGAGGCAAGGGGCATTATTGTAGGCGGCAAGGTTGAAGGCAATATTAAGGCCACAGAGCTAATAGAGATAAAGGCAAAAGGCGAGGTCAGCGGCGAACTGGCTACAAGCAAGCTTTCTATTGCAGAGGGGGCAATATTTAACGGGCGTTCCACAATGCACAGGGCGGAATCGAATGTCGTCGAACTTCAGGCAGAAGAGAGAAAGAAAGCAAAAGGATAAGATTAAACCTTAATCTTATCCTTTTGCGCCTATTTCCCCTTTTTAACTTTCTTGCCCTTTTTATTACAGGTGCGGCGGCGAATTATATGGCCCGTACCACCATGGGTCATACCACCAGTAAGGGTACCTGTACATGTACGGAGGGTAAGGCGCAGGGTGATTATAGATTTTTTCTTCTCTCCAGAGATGGATTTCTTTTATTTCAAACAGAGGGTATGTATACTCAATCTCGCCTATCTTCTTTTTCCTGCTGCCAATCAGCTCTCCGGCAATTGTTATCTCCCGCCCCTTTTTATAAATTAATGGGTCAAGATAACCTTTTTCTATTGCCATAAACCGTCCGGAGGATCTGTCAGAGTCTATGATAGTCCCATATCTGTCAACAGGAGACTGTACGGCCTCGATTATAGAGCCTTCCTCTGTATTTTTTGTTGATGCGATAACGCCGCCGAGCATGAATATTGTGCCCCTGTATTTGTCTACGTTCCCTTTTATGCTGCTGAACGGGATATCTGTCCGCGCCTGTTCCCTGACCGGCCTTGAGATTACATGTGTGCAGGAAGAAACAAGAAAGACAAAAGCGCTCAGCAATATCATCTTCTTCATACGCACCTCCTGATTATCTTTTATCATTTTTAGGATGATTATGCAAGTGAAATTTATTTTTTTCTATCTCACAAGCTGATTCAGCTGAAATACAGAAAGCAGAACTGAGGAAACAATCGAACTAACCTTTTTTTGCTTTAATGTGCCGCGGGTTTTTCCTCTGCGTTAAACACAGGGAATATCCTGGCCATTATCCAGAACAACACAAACGGCATAACAAAGATGCTGACTGCGCCGCCAAGACCTTCCTTGAAGGTCTCCCAGTCACGCGGGACTATCGGCATGATATATTCCATATATCCCGAGAGTGTCAATGAAAAAGCCTGCCCTCCGATAACCACGTTCCATCTCATCATGAACACGCCCATCATGGCAAGAACCAGGCCGATGATGGCCCTTCTTATAGTAAGGCCTGGGATCAAGAAGAGCACAAAAGGTATGAGATTGCCAAATGTATACTGGAGTAAAAATATATTCGTAAAATCCTTTTGGTAAATAACCGTACGCAGTATATCCCAGTGTTTGACGGCGGTATATCCCCTGAATACGAGGTCAAGGAGTTCGAGGGTTATGGCAAATATCATGAATAACAACAGATATTTTGCCGTAATCTTTATAACGCTGATCTCAGCGCCCTTAACATCTTCCTGGCTCATCTCGGAATCGAGTCGTACCGACCTCCACGGCTTTCTCAGGGATTTTATCTTTATCTTCCTTACCTCCATGACGATTATATAAGTCAGCATGCACAGGGCAATGCCAGACACTATTGCAGACATTATGAATATAACAGGCATCAGCGGGGTCATCCAGAGCGCGTTTGCCTTGACCGAGCCGAATATAAAACCTGCATAGCCATGCAGAAAACATGCTACAGGAATACCTATTCCGGCAAGTACCTTTATTGCCTTTTCATCCCTCTTAAGCGATTCCTCGCTTAAATCATATACGCCGAGAGTGAGCGAGCAGAATACCAGGAATTTTATCCATTCAAAAAGGCCCTTGTCCTTTTTTTCTTTCAACGGCAATGCCACCTCGACAAAATGTTTCCTGTATAGAAACCAGAGTTCAGAGGCAACGATAGCGCCGTATGCGAAAAATACTATTCCAAAGGCAGCAATAGCAGACGTAAAATGAGGCGTCATAAACACATTTATACCCCTGAACGGGTGCTGCAGATGCAGGACTATCGGCATCGGCGCAGCAAAGAGAAGCGCAAATGAAAATACGAGCGCAAACCTTGCCATCTCCTTAAGTTCCTTTATGCCAAAGACATGGTACAGGGAAGAAAGCACAAAAGCGCCCGCAACAAGGCCTGTCATAAACGGATACATCACAATCTGGATACTCCAGTAAATGTATTCATTAGGATAGACAAACAGCTCCTTGAGTGTCCAAATTTCGCCGTGAACCATTACCTTACCTCCTTGCTCAAACCCCTGTAATAGACCTGTGGTTTTGTGCCAAATTCGTCTTTTAATACGGAAACTCTTTCAGTCCTTATAATCCTGCCCACCTCATCATTGGGGTCATTTATATTTCCGATAAGCCTTGCTCCAAACGGGCATGCCTGAACACAGGCTGTCTTCAGGCCCTTTGTTATCCTGTGATAACAGAAATTGCATTTTTCAGCTGCATGATACACAGGATGGAAAAATCTTACGCCATAAGGGCACGCCATTATGCAATAACCGCATCCTATACACCATTTCCTGTCTACAAGGACAACTCCATCCTCTGTCTGATATGTTGCGCCGACAGGGCATACCTGAACGCATGGCGGGTTCTCGCACTGATTGCAGAGTTTAGGAACAAAAAAAGCCTTTTCTATATCTTCATTTTTTATATCCTGATATTTCCCTTGACCGAGTTCAATCCTGCCGGTGATAAAACCGTCCCTTCCTGCCTTGGGTGAATCAGCAAGCACCTTTCCGTCTTTTGTCAGGACATATCTCTCAACCCATGTCCGTGAGGCATTTATGTCATAGGGTATCTCATTTTCGTTCTGGCAGGCCTTCACGCAAAAACCGCATCCAACGCATTTTTCTGTATCAACAAGAAACCCCCAGCGGATTTTTTTTGCGCCTTTTGAGGCAAAAAGTTTCGACGGATTAATAATCTCGATTGCCGTCAACGGCACAGCTATTACCGCAATCCCCTGCAATGAATATTTAATGAAGTCCCGCCTCGAAATCATTTTAATCCCTCCAGTGAAGGTTTGTGCGGATTATGGCACGCTGCACACTCTATGCCGGGATTATGTTTATCAGGGTCTATCCCCCGTATCTTTGCCCTGTCGCTTGTAGGATATGGAAGGCGTGAATGGCATCTGAGACACTGCCCCCTGCTTTTATCAATGAAAAGCCTGGCCGGGTTTTCAGGATGGTCCATAGCAGGGCCATGGCAGTTTTCGCACTGGATGATAGCATGAGGAGTCTGCATTATTGAGGAATATTTGTCACTATGGCAGTCCTTGCAGTAATCAGAGGATTTGTATTTTACTGTGACTTTTTTCCAGAAGCCTTCATCAGCCTTGTTATACCATCCGTACATATAGCCTCTCTCGTGCACACCAAAGCCCTCCGGCACAACAAAAACCCTGGCTATCAGTATAAGGGCAACGATGCCGATTACTGCATACAGCGGCCGCCACACGTGACTCTTCATCATGGGTTTACCCTTTGTCTTCCAACCATTAATTAGATTATAGGCCTTTTTTTATTGCGCGCCAATAAATTTTTTAGGGTCCTTGTATTCGTGACACTTCACACAGTCTTTTTTAGCGCTCTCCTGGGTCACCCGCCATGAATGAGGTTTATGGCAGTCCTTGCATTTCATCGACATTGTCTTTATATGCAGTTCGTGCCTGCCGACGTTCAGGATAGTGCCGTGACATGTAAGACATTTGCCATAATCAGGCCTTATCCGGGCATGAGGTTTATGGCACTCGAAGCAGTTAAACTGCATCGGCGCATCAGCAGGGATTTTTATCTTTATTGCCTTTCTGATGATATCAGGCGTTGGCTGGAAAAACCTTACATCTATTGTTTTATCTGCAATCAGCTCTCTTCTGACTGATTCATCGCCGTGGCAGAAAAGACATTTCTTGCGTCCCGGTTTTAAATCCTTTGTGCGGTCTGTGTGGCAGTTAAGACAGGCCAGGTTCTCCATGCCAGTCCCGTGCACCTCCCTGTCAGAATGGCATTTAAAACAGAACCTTTCCTCCGGCAAAAAATTATGTATCACATACCCATGACATTTAGTGCATTCTATCCTTTCCATAAAAACATGCTTGGCGTGATATCTGGAGCGGTTAACCTGCGGCGCATTGGGATATTTTTCATTCCTGTCCCAATGGCATTCCATGCATAACCTGGAAGGCACGATGATTTTGCCGTGCCTGGGAGAAACAGATTTCTGGCCGAGGAATGCAAACCTGTACATCTGCACCACCTGATCTTTCTTTGTGGAGTGATGGCATTCATGGCAGTTTATCTCGCGATGAACGCTTTTTGCCCATGCCTTATTTGCAGCATCATGGACATGGCACATCATGCATGCATTGGGATTGTTCTCAAAATAATCATTGATTTCATAACCGATAAGGCCTACACCAATTAAAAATAACAGGGAAAACACCGCAAGAATTATCTTTGCCCTGCGTGAAACTTTCTCCGAGTACCATTTGATTGCCTTATCGAACAGATTGAATGGATTTAACATTTGTAAACCTCGCTTTCCCTGTAATATTTAAATACACGCAACTCAGCCTTTAATTTCCGATAAAGTTCTGCAAGAGATGTTGGTAGTATCATTTTATTATATTTTTATTTTAGAGGAAAGTCGTGCCTCGCGCCCTCCCACTACCTAACAGAAATAATTTAACATAATGAGACCGGGGATGTCAAAAATCACTTTTAAACCGAAAAATAGACATAGAAGGTTGTCATTGCGAGCAGGTCCCTCGCTGTCATTGC
>CAKKPR010000280.1:0-4923 GCA_919901705.1 Thermodesulfovibrionales bacterium
TGCATCCCATGGATAGGATTCTCCTTTTGGTAGTCATTATGAAATCATAACAGGGCCTGTTGTGTCAAGAGTCATGATAACCCCTGGTGAATCAAAAAATCGTGCTATAATATAGCCGGTATGTTTACAGAGATTATTGACGGCCTTATAGCCTTAGTCAAAGGCAATTTGACAGTTTCTATTGCTGCCGGGTTGCTAATCCTTTTTATTGCCTATAGGAGCTTTAAATTTTTTTTTAAGGCCCTGGTTATCTTAGGTATTGCAGGGGTGGTGCTCTATCTGATATTAAGCATGGCTGCAACAGGGAGTGCCAGGAAGGAAACGCTTCATGAGAGGTCTTTGCCTGAAAATGTCACGTCATTGCACTTGAGGCTGTGAGCCGGTGAAGTTTTTTTTGAATTAATCCAATCCAACTGTCTTGCGGAACTTCTTCCACCCATCTTTTAAAAAATCTCTTGCTTTGTAGAGAGCTCCCTTTATGCCCTCACGAATCTTTTCCATGGATCCTTTAACTTCTTTTGTATCTTCTTTTGCCTTTTCCTTTATATGGCCGGCATCTTTTTTAATTTTTTCCTTCAAGTCCTTAGAGGCTTTTTTCGTTTTAGCTGCAGTCCCCTTAACATTCTTTTTGCTATGCTCTTTTTTTGTCTCTGCGGGCTTCTCCTCTGCAAATACAGGAGAGATTAAGGCGAAGATAAGGAAAAAGCACAGAATGGTTTTAGAGATTTTCATTTTAAATACCTTGGATATAATGATAGGACAATTGTCAGGGTTTGTCCATTTTAAAAAATGAGAGAGGTGAGGAAGAGAATTCAGGAAGGTTTTATATTCAGTAGCATAACAAACCCGATTCCACGTTCTCAAATGTTGCCGTCATATGAGGCGTGTGGTATGCTTAAATTAACAATGAAAATTGACCTTAAAAAAGAACAGGAGGCAACGCTCGCAAGGCCTGTCAGAGCCTATGGAGTTCTGGCGAGGCTATTGTTCCTGACAATGGATGTTTTCTACGGCAAAGAGCTGACTCTTGGCAAGGTGCGTCTCCTTGAAATCCTTGCCCGTGTGCCATATCAGGCATGGGAGATAAGGCAATACCACAGGATGAACACGCATTTTTCTGAAAAATCGGCTGTTGCTGAGGCTGAAGATATAATAGGCTGGGGACGAGAGGCACAGGACAATGAATTCTGGCACCTGCAGGTTGTAAACGAAAAGATTAAGCAGGAGGGCATAACGCTCAACTGGTTCAAGGACACACTTGTTCCGCCTGTTGCTACATTTCAGTACAATATTTTCAGCGGGCTTCTGGCCCTGCTGGATATTCAGGCTGCATTCAGGCTGAATGCTGATTTTGAAGACCACGCAGAACATGAATACATGGCATTCGTAAAAAAACATCCTGAGCTTGATGAGCAGCTTGCTGTTTCAGATGTGATAAAGGATTACGGCGATCTAAAGACATGGGGAGATGTGTTCCGCAGAATTGCGCTTGATGAGAGGGACCACATGAATAACAGCCTTAAGCGATGTGGCAGGGAATCAGAGGTTGTGTCTTATTTGAGCAGGCAGGATTAGAAATCATAGATGATCTCTGTGGTCTGATAAGACTTCAGGTTGCGGTATCCGCTGTGAGGAGGGATTAGATTTGGTTTTGATTTATTGTTTTTCTTGTTCATTCAACAATATTTTTCTCAAGCCCATCTTTGGTTAAAAGCTCCCTGCAAAAATCATATTGCTCTTTAAGCACCTTAAACATTATCCCTTCTTTCACGCCTCCAAACAAGATACTCAGAACGCTTCTGCCTGAGTATTCGACTATTTCAAAGGTGTACTCAATGCCTTCCCTGTCGAGAACTGATTCTATTTTTTCCGCCTCGCTCAGCTTTGAAGCGACACATAGCTGCTCAAGCTCTTTCCCCTCAAATTCCTCAGGCAGTTTACGTGGCATTGTGAACAATAGGTTCGGGGTTCAAAATCGTCATGATGCTTGAGTTCTTAAATTTTTTTAGCAGAATTGAATTTGACCAGCTTTTCCCAATCAACTTTCCCGTCGATACAAAAGTCTTTTATAAAATCCAATGTAAACTTGTTGATAATTTGTGCATAGGCGACCATGAATTCCTCGTTTCGTTCTTTTGCCTTATGACCGAGAGGCTCAATTATTTTCGTATATAGATTTTCATCACCAGAAATAAATTCCCAAAATTGTTGGCCGCAATATTTGAAATAATCTCCTTTCGCCTTGTAAGGATTTTTTTTCTTTCCATAGCAACACCCGTTGACGGCAGCAATATTGATTTTGGAATTACTCGTCCTTAGAGTCTTTCTTGCTGCGTTGAAATTGCTGATCATTTTGTTTACGGCCTGACTATTCCCCCAGCTAGGGCCTGATTTTATAGATACAACATACCGAATTTCATCTTTATCAAATTCCAAATCGATACCAGTTGTTGATGATTTTCTGCCTTTATACACCTTTTCGCAAATGAAGATTGCAAGCCCTTCCAAGAAGTCACCGAATATTGTTTCTTCCTGAGAAGAAAGGTGGGCATCAAGAAGGGGCTTAACTAAGTCTTGAGCTGTATGGATATTTTTCGCTTTAAAAAGATACGGATTTTTCTTTTTGAGAATTTTGCTTAATTTTAACGCTTCAAGGTTTACTAGTCTTTTTCCATGAAATGTACTTATGTTTTTCTCGATGTAGGAGATGACGTCTTTATTTTCTATTTTTCCCATACGTTGCCTGCTTTTCGAAAAGTAATATATCTTTATAACTATTTGCCTGCTCTTTGACCATCTTATAATACTCTTTTGCTATATCGATTCCTATAGAATTCCGTTTTAGTCTGTTAGCAACTCTTGTGGTTGTGCCTGAACCCATGAATGGGTCCAACACCAAATCGCCTTCTTTTGTGAATAATTTTATGAACCATTCAGGAAGGGCTTCGGGGAAAACTGCGCTATGATTTCTATTAGAACATTCAGTTGCCATATGGAGCACATTAGTGGGATAAGCTTTATCCTTATTCAACCAATTTGCAATCTTTTTCCCAAAACCGCTTCCGACCCTTGAATTGTCCCTAACCATATCAGTTTCACTCAAGTTCCTTAATCTCGTTTTGGCCCACTCACCCATCGGCACCATAACTTCATTCTGATACATATTAAAGTTTTTAGTTTTATTGAATTGCAATAGCCTTTCCCAAGAGTCCCTGAATCTATTAGGCCACTTCCCAGGGTAGCAATTTTTTTTATGCCACATAAATTCCTCAGTCCATAGCCATCCCTGTTTCCTCATTTCCAGTACGAGTTCAATCACGTACGTATGGCGCTCACCGCTAACTACCTTCTCTTTAATGTTTAATATAAAAGTTCCGGATGGTTTTAAAACCTTTAGCAGTTCTTTGGTTATGGGTAAAAACCATTCAACATAATTGCCAGGTTTTATTCCACCATATGTGCCATTTCTGCTATCTGCGTATGGCGGAGAAGTTACAATCAAGTCGATTGAATTTTCACCCACGCTTTTTAAAACTTCTTTGCAATCGCCCAAAATTATTTTTGTATTTATTTTTCTCATAAAGTCTGCTTTACTTCTCTACCCACGCATAAAAATTCTGCTCATCCGTAATCTTCAATCTCTCAACTATCCAGTCTCCAATGACATCTCTGACATCCCCAATCATCTCAATATCCCATCTGATTTCATCCACCGTTGGGTTGAGTTCCTGAATGAGCTGATAGATGGCGTTGTCAACACTGTCCTGTCTTTCGATTTGTTCTGATGTCAATTCTTTCATCGTGCCTTGCCTGTTATGCGCTTCTTCATTTTTTTTGTTTCTTATAAAACATTAAAAACTCTTTTGGTGAAAAGATCCTGATTTTTTGACATCTTTCAGCAGGAAAATGGTTCTTGTTTCCCGTAACAAGGCATACAGCTTGACTTGCAATAGCAACTTCAAGAAATGGTTCATCGTCAGGGTCGGGAAGGGAATGGGCCAAAGGAGAAGACGCGACTGTTTTCCCATGATACGCAACATAGTCAAGAAGCGCAGCTACTTTTTCTTCTTCGAACTTAAACTTAGTCCGGCGCAGGACTTCGCTATACTCCAACAAAATACGGGCATCAAAAGAAAGAGTCAGTTTGCCGGACGAAGCCATAAGAACGATTTCTCCGCAAGTACCAAAAGGGTTCAAAAGACCGGCAACAAGAACATTTGTGTCGAGCACAATGTTCATCGTGCCCGTTTTTTACGAACAGCCTTTATCTCGGTGTTAATCTCTTCCATCGAAATCCTGTCAACCCCTTGTTCTACAGAACTGCGCTGGAGCGAGACAACCGCTTCAATTGCACGTGCCTGACGGAATGCCGAAAGCGATTCCTCAAGGTTTGATTCTGTTATTGCCGCAAGAATGGCTATGGGCCGCCCGTTGCTGGTAACAACCATCTCTCTTTCCATGGAAAGTTCTTTCCAGATCTGTGCCGATTTACCTCTTAAGTCACGAACGCTCAAAAATTTCATGGTTTTCCCTCCATCTGTGTATTTTATTATGTACACAAATGTCACCCATTGTCAATCTTTTAAATATCCAATCTTCAATGACATCTCTGACATCCCCAATCATCTCTCTTCAACCAAAAACATCTTCTCCTGTGAACCCTTGAAATCCTGAAACTTTTTTACCCTTGTCTCTGCAACCTCTTTTTGGGAGGGACACGTTTGGTTTTTTCTTTTTTGAATTCTACATTATCATCGGACTGCATATTGCGGGGTATTGCTGCGAGGTCGTGTTCTTCAGCTTCAGCGCCAACTGTATAGGTAATGGCGTCCTCTATTCCTTCAAATAATTTATAGAGCGCTAATAATTCTTCTTTCTCTTTATGGCTTGCCATCCTTAAAGCCCCAAAATCCCCTCGGTTTC
>CAKKPR010000280.1:5023-13048 GCA_919901705.1 Thermodesulfovibrionales bacterium
CGAGTCGCAACGACCTGAGTTTTTTAGCGGTTTTTGCCGCAAAGACTTTTTATCTTACCCGCATTTCGTAAAGCCGCAGTTATGGCAGACTGCACATCCGCCTTCGTGCTCAACAGCGCCTCCGCATTCAGGGCATGCGCCTATGAGCATGATGTCCTCCTTGTGGCCGTTGCCGTTTCCTTTTTTCCCGTCTGTCTTGTAGTTATCTATTGCCTTTGCAATTGCATCAGAGCATGAAAGTATCCGTCCTCCGTCAACCCATGAAGGCTGGTGGCATGATATTCCCTTAAGCTGGTTAACGATCTCTTCGGGCTCTATGTTTGAACGGAATGCAAGCGACACAAGCCTCCCTATTGCCTCTGACTGGCTCGCAGCGCATCCTCCTGCCTTGCCCATTGACGTGAATAGCTCAAACAGGTGGCCTTTTTCATCTTCATTTACTGTGATATATAAATGCCCGCAGCCTGTCTTCATAAGACGCGTAGCGCCCTTAATCATCTCAGGCCTTTTTCTCGGAACTATCTTTTGAACTATTTGACCTTCTTGAACTTTTGAACTGTCTTTTGTGGATTTTCCTGTTGTGAGCACCTGCTCTTCTCTTGAGCCGTCTCTGTATACTGTAACTCCCTTGCACCCGGTTTTGTATGCCAGGCGGTATACCTCCTCAACATCCTTTGTTGTTGCATTATGAGAGAAGTTCACTGTCTTTGAAACTGCATTGTCAACATGTTTCTGGAAAGCTGCCTGCATGGCTATATGTTCCTCCGGTTTTATGTCGTGTGCAGTGACAAATACGGCCTTTACATCATCAGGGATTTCCTTGAATTCTTTTATGCTTCCCTTTTCTGCGATCTTCTCCATGAGTTCCCTGTTCCAGAACCCGCGTTCTTTGGCAACCATTTCAAATTGAGGGTTTACCTCTATGAGTTTTGTGCCTTCCATAACAGTCCTGACATAGGAGACTGCAAAGAGCGGCTCTATGCCCGATGAACAGCCTGCGATTATTGAGAGTGTGCCTGTCGGGGCAATTGTTGTTACTGTTGCATTTCTTACCTTTAGTTTTCCGTCATAGATGCTTCCTTCATAATGCTGGAATACCCCGCGCTCTTCAGCCAGCGATGAGGTTGCCTTTTTGCCCTCGGCCTGTATGAATCCCATTACCTCTTCCGCAAGCTCTACGGCCCTGTCGGAATTGTAAGGGATCTGCATCTGTATGAGCATGTCCGCCCAGCCCATTACACCCAGGCCTATTTTCCTGTTTGCCTTTGTCATCTCGTCAATCTTTTTAATGGGATATTTGTTCGCGTCTATGACATTGTCGAGAAAGTGAACTCCCTTCCATGTAGTTTCTCTGAGCCTTTCCCAGTCTACCTCATTGCCTTTTACCATCTTTGCAAGATTTATTGATCCGAGATTGCATGATTCATATGGGAGCAGGGGCTGTTCGCCGCATGGATTTGTGGACTCTATCTCGCCGAGTTTTGGGGTCGGATTGGAGGCGTTTATCCTGTCTAAAAATACAATGCCGGGCTCGCCGTTTTTCCATGCGTGGTTGACTATGAGGTCAAAGACATCCCTTGCCTTAAGCCTTTGAGAAACTTTTTTGGTCCTTGGATTTATGAGGTCGTACTGCCTGTCTTCTTCAAGCGCGTTCATGAACTCCTCGGTTAATCCTACGGAGATATTAAAGTTGTTAAGCTTTGTCATCTCGTCCTTGCATGTTATGAAGCTCAGTATATCAGGATGGTCCACTCTCAAAAGTCCCATGTTGGCGCCTCTTCTTGTGCCGCCCTGTTTTACTGCCTCTGTTGCTGTATCAAATACTGTCATGAAGGATATCGGCCCTGATGAGATGCCTTTTGTAGAGCCTACGACATCGCCGTTTGGCCTGAGCCTCGAAAAACTGAATCCTGTGCCGCCGCCTGATTTATGTATTATTGCAGCATTTTTTACAGCATCAAAGATTGACTCCATGGAGTCATCAATAGGGAGGACAAAACATGCGGAGAGCTGACCGAGTCTTCTCCCTGCATTCATCAGTGTCGGGCTGTTCGGGAGAAAATTAAGGGCTGTCATCATGTCATAGAAGGATACCCCTAATGCCTCTGCCTCTGTCTCCGAGCTTCCGTAGTGGAGGTCTGCAGCTGCTATGCTTCTGGCAACCCTTTTAAAAAGTTCATGAGGCGTCTCAACAATTTTTCCTTCCTCATTTTTTTTCAGGTATCGCTTTTCAAGAACCTTTAGCGCATTTGGAGTAAAACCGAGACCATTCACTGCCTTCATAAGTCCTCCCTTAAAATTTATCTGTTATTTATTTAATGTCTGCTAAAAAGAACTTTTAACTATTATACCTGAGACCTTACTCTGCTCTGAGAAAAACACCATTTTGTTCGACAGAACCCTCAAACAGGTCGGTACGACTCGCAACCGAGCTGATTCTCTGCCTTAGCTCTTCCATGGCATTTTCTTTTTCAATAGGACACATCTTTGTGCAGATATTAGGGCATTTCAGGCAGGCAAGCCAATCCCCAAAACCCTTACAAGCCTCCATCAATCAGCGCCTCCCACATATCAAGAGTTTGTGTTGTTAAATAAAGTTTTAGTAATTAAACCACAATATCTTGTATATGTCAAGGGAAAAGTGGGATTTTTGTAACTGGCTGATTTACATGAATTTTCTCTGTGAAATCGGTGTTAGGATTTTGTTAGGGATTTTGTCTTATTTTTCAGGAAATTAATTATTAAAATGGGTTAAAATTAACAATGTCTGTTTCAGGCACTTTTGACAAGGCAAGGCATTTACTATTGCTGATATTGATGGTCTTTATCTGGCTTGTGTTGGGTATGGTTTATTTTGACCGTTTCATCCCGCCTTTTGGCCGCCTCGCCCCATGGCTGATGCCGTGGAAAGGGCTTTATGAAATTTCCGCATCAGCCGGCACAGAGGAGCGCCTTTCTATTATGCAGGGACTGCTTGATGCATCTACCAGGGTGTCGGATATTGCCTTTTTAATGATGATAATCTCCTTTACCATGTTTAGCGGTTATTTGACTTTTGTTTATCAGCAGAAACAAGGGAGGGCGCATGAGAACACCCTGCTCCTGATTAAGAACCAGGAGATTGCGCGGCGCAATGAATTTATCCGCTATATATCTGCCACCATCGGGCATGAATTTAAAAATAATCTTGGAAGAATAAAAAGAAGAATAGACCTGCTCCCTGATATTCAGCCTGATGTGAGGGCGCGTCTCGATGACAATATGGATAAGCTGTTTTCAGATATCGAGATATTCAAGAAAATCTCAGATGAGCGGGAATCGGTGCTTGTAGATTTTAAAAAAGTTGACTTAAAAGAAATGCTCGAGGGTATTGCAAGACAATACAGCGATCTGGCTGAAGTTGCTTTTCAGAGTGATATATACACGCACACCATTTTTGCCTCGCAAACTTTGTTGAAGACTGTATTTGAGAATATTATGGACAATGCAGTCAGGTATAAAAAACGTGAACAGGCCCGTGCGCAGGTTTTAATAGCATTTACTATGGACCTTGACGGAAGGCGCCGCTATGTTTCTCTGTCTTTCAGGGATAATGGAATCGGAATGGATGAGCAGCAGGCGGAGCAGTGTTTTTATAAAGGCAAGAGCGCTCACGAGGGTTGGGGAGAGGGGCTTTATTTTGCCAAATATGTTGTCGGGCTTCATGCCGGCAAGATAAGGGTTGGCAAGGAATATACCGTATCAGGGGCCGGCACAGAGATAATAATCAATCTTCCATTTGTTGAAGAGGCCCTTGATGTTTAGAGTGCTCCTTGCCGATGATAATTACGAGGACAGGGAACTCCTGAAGCTGGAGATTCAGCGGGCCTTAGGCCGGGAAGAAGCGGATTTGAGATTTTATGAGGCTGCCAGCATAAAACAGGCAGGGGAATTTCTGGAGGCCCAGTCTTTTGACCTTATGACGCTGGATATCGAGTTTGACCGTATGAATGAAGGCATTGATGCCCTGCCAGGGATATTCGAAAACTATCCAACCCTGAATATTATTATTATAAGCGGCAAGCTTAATAAGGCCGAGGTCTCTGAGCAGTTGTTCCGTTTTACAAAGGATAATATCTTAAAGGGGAAGCGCTGGGCAAGACACTTTGATGTCCTTGACAAGAAGGACAATAAAACAGAGGCCTTGCAGCGCGCTTATTCCTTTGCCTTCAAACAAAAGGAGGCTTCCGGCAATTTGCGGGACCTTTTCCTTCTTGCCGAGTCATACCTTGAGAAGGATGAGTTGGATAAATGCCTGGAGGTCTATCAAAAGATACAGAGCCTTGCTCCAGGAGAACTTGAGTCCAATGAAAATATAAATTTATTTAAAAGAGGCGTATCCCTTGAGCAGGCAATTGATTATTACAGGAAGGGAGAGAAGGTTATTGCCTCCCTGCTTCTCGGCCACCATCTTGAAACACGGCTGAAGATATTTACCCGGAAGATGCTCGGCCGTTCTTTCCCCGGGCTTCATGACTGCCTGAAGGAACTGGAGCGTTCGCACCGTTTCAGTCCGTTTAAGAGGAGCCTTTTTCAGCAGGTGCTGAGGACAAGAAACAAGGCCATACACAGCCCGACAACTATTTCAGAAGAGGATTTTGATATGGCGGTAAAGGACCTGAAATTACTTGAGGCAAAAATTTAATGAAGAGCGATTTTATAAAAAAATTTATTCTACCGCCAGGGCCGATACTCGGACTGATACTTGCGGGGCTTCTTCTTCTTAGCGCAGTTCTTTATTACCGGGCTGTCAGGATACAGAGATTTCTTGAACCTGCGCTTGCTATTTCCCAGCCGAGAAACGAATTTGCCAGGAGTATTAACAGCCTGCTCATAAAAGAGTTTGGAACAGAGGAAGTCAGTGGCATAAGATTTAAGACAGACTCTATTTTTGTTGAAGAGTCCTTGCTGTTTGACAACGGCAATAGCATGAAGGAGTCTGCATATACAATCCTGAAGAAGCTGGGGCATGTTTTTATGTCGGCCCTGAATGACAGTAATACAAGGGCTCATATCGATCTCATACTTGTCAGCGCCACATTCCCGGTTAATCCGGACACTAAACGTAACAGTAAGATGAGGATTGATATGCAGCGCAAGGCTGAGTTAATCCTGTATTCCATGTATAAGGCAGAACCTGAACTTGAGAAGGACTATGGGACATACCTTGCAGCCACTGCCCTGCCTGTCAGCGCTTCAGCCCAGGAAACAAGCTGGGTGGAATTCCGTATCATCCCTACTGAACTGGTGCATATAGAGATGTTGCTGAAATTAGGGAAATATACGCAGCGATAAAGAGTGAGCAGTGATAGTGAACAGTGTCAGGAAAAATTCATAAGCTGACACTAGCACTAACCACTTACACTTATTTTATTATCTCGGCAGTAAAGCTGAACAGTTCCGCATCCTTCCAGGCATCTTTTGACAGCCCTGCCTTAAGGGATAGTTGTTCAAGGAATGTTTTTGTGTCCCATCCGAATTCCGTTGGAACCTGTGGCAGGAGCAACCCGCTGTTCTGTCCCTTTACAAGAAAGAGCCCGTGTTTCCCTATCTCTATCTGGCTTATACCCTTTAATGGCTCGAATGGTGAGAGTATGGAAATCTCAACTTCCATATCCTTCAGTTCTTCCTTGTTCATCTGCGGGAACCTCGGGTCTCTGGAAGATGCAGAAACAGCATTCATGATTACAGACCTGTACAAAGGCATCACAGGCTGTAAATTGCCGATGCAGCCCCGCAGATTGTTGTTTCTTTTTATTGTGACAAAGGTGGCGCCATTTGCCGCAAGTTTCGGATTCTTTATTTCAACTTCAGGGGTTTTGCCATTAGTTACATAATTAATAATCGTATCCTTTGCCAGTGAAAGGAGTTGCTCTTTTTCCTCTTTTGTAAACAGGCTTTTGTAAAGCCCTATTGCTGCATATCCAACGACACGGCTCCTGTCACCGGTAACATCTCCTGAATTTGCGTATTTAAAAAGCAGGCCGTTTGTAGCGCCCAGGCCTTTTGCAACAGCCATTGCGAACAATACCGGATAACCTCCGCACATCTCGCCTTCGCCTGTCATAAGATATCTTTCGACATCTTCGAGAGACATCCTTTCTATTGCATCTGTTATCTTTTTATCCTTCAACAGGGCAGTATTATAGTCGTGATAATGAGAGAGGTCGGTGCTTGCAATGATGATTGTCTTTTCGTCTTTCCTGAGTATCTCTGCCAGTTTATCTCTAAGAAATTCAAAAGACTCTCGTGTCGGAGAACCGACAAGTATTGGCACTATCTTAAAGTCCTTCAAGACCTGCTGCAGGAACGGCAGCTGCACTTCGATAGAATGTTCTTTCTCGAATGCCCGGGGATTAAAACTTATATTTGCCTTTTCATTTATCAGGGACTTGGCAATCCTTTCGTTAATCTTTATATTTCCGAGAGGTGTTTTCATGCTTCCCTTTGTATAAACAGATATGCCGGTAAATGAAGCATAATGGCTTGGGCCTATAAGTATTATTGTCTTAATATCTCTGCCCGCAAGCTGTTTGTATGCGTATGCTGCAACCTGGCCTGAAAACTGGTAGCCTGCATGCGGAGATATCAGGGCAATGAGTTTTCCGTCAACCGGCTGCTTTTCTGCATTTGCAAGGAAACCATCAACCATTTCTTTGAGGGTTTTGCCGTCAGCAGGATAAAATGCTCCAGCAACAGAAGGTTCTTTTATATCTTCTTTGCAGCCAAGAAAGACAGTGAATAGTAGACAGTAAACAGTAGTCAGTAAATAAAAAACTTGGAACTTGAAACTTGGAACTTGAAACTTTTTAAACTTCATCTTTCTTTCTCCAGAACATTGCCTTTTTTCCTTCTTGCTCTTTTTCGACATTAATTTTTTTATCGGATATCTTTCTGCCTAAAAAACCCAGAAGCCCTCCGAGAAGAAAAAATCCGAGAAAATCTCTCCTTGTCATATTAAATACTATATCCTGTCTTTGAATATCATATTTCAATCTATTAACTCCATCTGCCGGGAATATTTACACCGCAGGATCTGCACTTCCCGCCAGATATATTGTTTTGTTTGACAAAGTAGCCTGTTCTCTCAATAAGAAGGTTTTTACACTTATGGCAGTATGTATTTTCAGCTTCACTCCTTATATTGCCACTATAAACATATTTTAGTCCAACATCCATGGCTGTATTTCTTGCATCCCTTATTGTCTCAGGAGGAGTCGGGGGCAAGTCCTTTAATTTATAATATGGAAAAAATCTTGAGAAATGCAAAGGCACATCAGGCCCAAGATTTTTTACGATCCACCGGCACATCTCTTTTATCTTTTTCATGTCGTCGTTGAGAGTTGGGATAATGAGGTTTGTTATCTCAAGCCATACGCCTTCATCCTTAAGCACGACTAATGAATCCAGGACAGGCTTAAGTCTGCCGCCGCATATCCTGCTGTAGAAATCCTCTGTAAATGCCTTTAGATCCACGTCTGCAGCATCCATATATTTTGAAAGTTCCCTTAACGGTTTTTCCTTTATATAGCCGCATGAGTGCATGGTGTTCTTAATATTGAACCTCTTTGCGAGCCGGGCAGTGTCATACATGTATTCATAAAAAACTGTCGGCTCTGTATATGTATATGTCACTGACCTGCATCCGTAAAACATTGCCTGTCTGACAACGTCATCAGGAGATAAGTTGATATAATCTGTTTCTTCAGGCTTCGCCTGTGAGATCTGCCAGTTCTGGCAGAATTTACATCCCAGGACGCAGCCCGCGGTTGCAATCGAAAAAGCAGTTGTTGCAGGAAGGAAATGGAAGAAGGGTTTTTTTTCGATGGGGTCTATTGCTACTGAACAGGGCTTTCCATAGACAAGGCTGTAGAGAACTCCTTCTTTATTTATCCTTGTCCTGCACCCCCCGACTTGATACTCATCAAGAACGCATTCGGTTGGGCAGAGCTCGCACTGAACCTTCTTGCCCATGCCTTATTATAA
>CAKKPR010000281.1 GCA_919901705.1 Thermodesulfovibrionales bacterium
AAACACGGGTTCGAATCCCGTTGGGACCGCCAAAGCATTTGCATCTGTTCTGCCGATTGAACTTTTTAAAACTTTAGTTGCAAAACATCCCTTATATATGGAAAATGTATATGTCATGAAAAAGGCAGCGTTAACAGCTATAATTTTTTTAGCGGTATTGGTTATTCCTGTTTTTGCACTGGATCAGAGATCCGCCGGGGCGGAAAAGACCGACGTCACTGTCAGGGCAGGGAGGCAGGAAGGAATTCTCCGTCTTGTTTTTGAGGCTGAGGAATCTTTTCTGAAAAAGACAAATGTTTCTTCGTCAGGCATGCAGATAAATATTGAGTTTCCGTTTGTTTTTAATCTTAAACCACAAAAGGATTTTAACCTTGAAACATCAGCAAAGGAAAGGATCCTGACAATTAATCTCAAAGAACCTTTTGAGGTGAAGGTCTTGAGGCTTTCTTCTCCGCCGCGGCTTGTGGTAGACATAGCAACAGCAAAGGCAAAAGGGCCTGCAGATATAAAAGCGCAGACAGAGGTTATTTTATCGCAGAAGGTTTTTGTTATTGACCCGGGCCACGGAGGGTATGATTTTGGAATTATGAGCAGTGAATTGAAAGAGAAGGACATTGTTCTTGCGATTGCAAAGGATATAGAAGCCATATTGATAAAGAGGGGTAAAACGGTTTTTCTTACAAGGAAGAGTGACCAGTCTGTGCAGCTCAGGGACAGGGCCATGTTTGCTAACCAGAAAATGCCGGAGATATTTATAAGCATACATACCGCAGCATCTGAAAACTTTGTTTTGTACGTGCCCATGATTGCTGAAACGGGTTCTGAACAGTCAGCGTCAGATGCGTATGGGCTAAGTTCAAGGCAGAGAAAATATGCTCAGAAGAGCATGAAGCTTGCGGAGGCTCTTGGAAAGGCTGTTAAGGAAGAGTTTAATCTTAATGTTGTCCAGAGGGAGATGTCATTGCCTGTGCTTAATTCCGTTGGCGCGCCTGCTGTTTTAATCGAGGTGCCTTCATTTAAGATTATGAGTTATGACCAGAAGACACGTGCAAGGCTTGCAGAGGCAATCATAAAAGGGATTTCTTATTATGGGCAATAAAAAATATCTATGGATGATAATTCTTGTTTTGTTGTTTGCAGGCGGACTGGCAGGGGGTTTTTTTTATTTTTCAAAAAAATTTCCCTCACAACCCTCTCCTGAAAAAGAGGCCGAAGAGACAGGCAGCAGGCCGATAGAAGACCTGTTCACGCTGAGGGTCTATTATCCCGTGGAAGGCCGGCTGCAGATGGAAGAAAGGAAAGTGCAGAGGAAGACGGCACAGATGGCTGTTGCAGAGGCGGTGCTCGGAGAATTTTTTAAGGGGCCTGTTAATGCAAAGGGTTCGGAGGTGCCCAGGGATACAAAACTCCTTGGTTTATACAGGGGCAGCGACAGCATCCTGTATGTTGACCTGTCGGATGAATTCAGGAGGAATTTTAGCGGGGATATAGCGGTAGAATTTTTGCTGCTGAAAGGTCTTTTTGAAAGTCTCATTTCAAATGTGCAGGACATAACTGATGTAAAAATATTGATAGAAGGCAGGGAGATGGAAAGTCTCGGAGGGCATATATATCTGCTCTATCCGTTAAAAGATACAGTTTCACAGGAAACCGGAGCGGCTAATAAAAGTGGCCCCTGAGAATAACAGTCCCATAGGAGTTTTTGATTCAGGAATAGGCGGGCTCACAGTCCTGAAGGAGATATTCAGGGTGTTGCCTGATGAAAGCACTATCTATCTCGGTGATACAGCGAGGGTCCCTTATGGCATAAGGTCTTCAGAAACTGTTATGAGATATTCTTTTGAGAACACCAGGTTTCTTGTATCAAAAGGCATAAAACTATTGGTTATTGCATGTAATACCGCATCTTCTGTCAGTCTGGATGCGATCAGGAAGAGCGTGTCTATCCCGGTTATCGGTGTTATAGAGCCAGGTGCAGAGGCAGCGCTTAAAAGCACGGGGAATAAAAAAATCGGCATAATAGGGACAGAGGCAACAATCAGAAGCAGTGCATATAGAAAGACAATAAAGGCGCTTGACAGCAGCGCAGAGGTATTCAGCCTTCCATGCCCGCTCTTTGTCCCGTTGGTTGAAGAAGGGTGGACAGAAGGCGAGGTTGCAATGATGGTTGCAGAAAAATATCTCGGCGGCATGAAGGATAAGGGCATAGACACCCTTGTCCTGGGTTGTACGCATTATCCTTTGCTGAAAGAGGTTATTTCAATGGTTATGGGGCCGGATGTAAGGCTTATAGATTCTGCTGTCGAGACCGCAAAAAAGATAAAAGATATTCTGAAAAAAGACAGCCTGGAGAGGAAATTAAAGGGAAAGCCCCCAAGGGAATTTTATGTCACTGATTCTCCTGAAAGATTTATAAAAGTTGGCGAGAGGTTTCTTGAACAGAAGATAAAATATATAGAAAAAATAGCTGTCAGCTGTTAGCTGATTGCTGAAGGCATAGCTTTAAGAATGGAGGATAGATGAGGCCTGACAAGCGGAAGAACACTGACATGAGAGAACTGAAAATAACCAGAAATTTTATAGGCACTGCAGAAGGTTCTGTGCTTATCGAGATGGGCGACACAAGGGTTATCTGCACTGCATCAATAGAAGAGAAAGTTCCCCAGTTTCTGAAAGACCAGAAGAAGGGCTGGGTAACTGCGGAGTATTCTATGCTGCCTAAATCATCCAGGACAAGGATAATGCGTGAGTCCAGTGCAGGGAGGGTCGGGGGCAGGACCCATGAGATTCAGAGGCTTATTGGAAGGGCCCTAAGGTCTGTTGTGGACCTGACTATGATTGGTGAAAGGACGATCTGGATAGATTGCGATGTTATTCAGGCAGACGGCAGTACTAGGACAGTCAGTATCACAGGCGCCTTTATCTGTCTTGCAGATGTACTGAACTATGCCTTGAGGAACGGGTTAATAGAAAGGATGCCATTAAAAGATTACCTTGCAGCCGTAAGTGTCGGGGTTGTAAATGGCGAGCCGGTACTTGACCTTACCTATGCCGAGGATTCGTCGGCAGAGGTTGATATGAATGTGGTGATGACAGGCAGCGGGAACCTTGTCGAAGTGCAGGGCACCGCAGAGGGGACGCCGTTTTCAAAAGATACGCTGGACAGGCTAATAGAGCTTGCATCAGATGGGATCAAGAGACTGGTGGAGATCCAGAAAAAGACTATAAAAATAGAAGGTAATGTCCTGAGCTTTTAAATGTGGTAAAATAGTAAACTATACAATATATCCTTAGGAGGCAATCTTGAATAAATACAGGAATCTGTTTATCTGGGTGTTGATGGCAGTGATGACAATACTCCTGATCAATCTCTTGAACACGCCAAAGAAGGCTGAGGAGGAAATGATATTCTCAGAATTCATAGCAAAGCTTGATGCAGGTAATGTTGAAGAGGTTGTCATAAAAGAAAATTATGTTATGGGCCGCTTAAATGATGGTAAAAAATTCAAAACCTATCTGGCGGAATATCCTGACCTTGTCAAGGAGTTAAAGGCAAAGGGAGTAAAGATTACGGCAAAGCCGCCTGAACAGAACCCATGGTATGTGAATTTCTTTTTTTCCTGGGGACCGATAATCTTTCTTGTTCTGGTCTGGATATTCTTTATGCGGCAGATGCAGAGCGGAGGGAATAAGGCGCTGTCGTTCGGGAAAAGCAAGGCAAAGCTGGTGTCTGATAAGGCTGTAAAGATAACCTTTG
>CAKKPR010000282.1 GCA_919901705.1 Thermodesulfovibrionales bacterium
ACGAAATACACCAACAGGCTTTTCTGCCCAAAGGCATGTATGAAAAGCTTATGCAGAAAAAGCTTGAGTGGTAGAGATACGCTCAGGCATTAAAAACTTCTGATAAGTTAATGCTAAGTCTTTTAAAAAGAAGAAGAATTTAGTTCACTTGACATGAAAAATGTTTTCCTGATAAACTATTAGCACTCTCGATGCGAGAGTGCTAATGCCCTGAGAGGTCTAAGAAAATGCTTAATGAAAGAAGCCAAAAGGTACTCTGCGCTATAGTACAGACCTATATAAACAACCCTGAACCTGTGGGGTCAAGTTTTATTACAAAAAGATATTCTTTTAACCTTTCTCCGGCTACGGTCAGGAATATAATGGCAGACCTTGAGGAACAGGGTTTTCTCAGCCAGCCCCATACATCTGCCGGCAGGATACCCACAGACATGGGTTATAGGTTATTTGTAAATTCTCTGCACTCAGAGATTGAATATCAGCCTGATAACAGGTCAAGTCTTTACAAAATGGTTAATGAGCTGGAATCCATAAAGGATGATATAAATACGCTTCTTGAGGAAACAACTAAAAGGCTTTCTGTTTTCTCCCACTATCTCAGCGTAGCAGTTTCTCCCAGCACAAGGATATCTACTTTTAACAGGATTGAATTTTTGAGGCACAGGGGCAGTCAGGTAGTTGCGGTGCTTCTTACAGATGAAGGACTTATTAAGAATAAGGTTTTAGATGTGGGGTCAGACCTTTCGCAGCGTCATCTTAACAGGATATCCGAATACCTTAATTCAGAATTCCATGGTTATTCCCTTATTGAGATTCGCGCGAAGATAATCAGGGAAATGGCAAAAGAGAAAGACCTGTGCGATACGCTCATCTCCAGGGCCATAAGGATATGTAAAGAGGCATTGTTTTTCCCTTATGATGACCTCTTTATTGCAGGATTTGCAGAGGTTCTCGGACTGCCTGATTTTTCAGATGTGGAAAAGATAAAAGAGATTTCTAAAGCAATAGAGGACAAACATCATATGTTGCAGATACTTGAAAAGATCTCTGATACTGACGGTGTTAAGGTGATAATCGGGGCTGAAAATTCTATAATGCAGATGAAGGGATTCAGTCTTGTAGCATCGTCTTATAAAGAGGGCGACAGGCCTATCGGCTGTGTTGGTATGATTGGTCCCACGAGGATGGACTATTCCAGGGCTATTGCAGTGGTTAATACGACTGCGAGATTTCTTACCAGGGTATTAACAGATAGAAAATGAAGAAAAGAAAGAAAGAGGATTTTATAAAAAACGAGACAGAAAAAGTGACCGGCATTGAGGATACTGAAAATCAGGATTCTGCTGAAGCTGAGGCTGAAAAAAAAGTCGGTACGACTCGTCCGCACCCAGGCGGACTCGCCGAGGAGAGCAACCGAGATGCAGATACTGAAGTTTTAAAGGGAAAGAATCTCGATGAAGAGTTAAATGACCAGAAAGACAAGTATCTGCGACTATATGCAGAGTTTGAGAATTATAAGAAAAGGGTAGCCAGAGATAAAGAGGAACTCGTAAAGTATGGCAATGAATCACTGCTTTATGAGCTTCTGCCTGTACTTGACAATCTTGAAATGGCCTTAAAACATGCGTCAAATGATGTAGATGATGTATCGGCAGAATATCAACCGAGGATGGCAGGACTTGTTCAGGGCGTGGAAATAACACTAAGGGAATTTTTAAAGGTCATTGATAAGTTTGGGCTTACTCCAATAATTGCGATTAACAAGATATTTGACCCGTCACTGCACCATGCAATGACACAAGTTGAGAGGGATGATGTTGATGAGAATACAGTTGTGGAGGAATTCAGAAAAGGATATATGCTTCGGGATAAGGTATTAAGGCCTTCATTGGTGGCAGTATCTAAAAAGCCGGTGAATAGTGAACAGTTGTCTCGCCCCAGCGAGTCGCCCCCGCACTCAGGCGGGTTCGCTGAGGAGAATGAGGCGACAGCTGTCAGCGAAGAAAAAGAAAATATAGAAGAAAATATAGAGGAGGAGATGTAAGATGGCTAAAGCAATAGGAATAGACCTTGGGACAACCAACTCTGTTGTTGCAGTTGTTCAGGGCGGCGAGCAGGTAGTAATACCTAACCAGGAGGGAACAAGGACAACCCCTTCTGTTGTTGCATTTACAGAAAAAGGAGAAAGACTGGTAGGACAGATAGCAAAAAGACAGGCAATCACAAATCCTGAGAACACGATATTCTCCATAAAAAGGCTGATGGGAAGGAAATATAATTCCCCTGAGGTGGATCATGCAAAGAAACGCCTTCCATATAAGATTGTGGAGGCGCCAAACGGAGACGCCCATGTTGAGATAAGGGGCAAGCGTTATTCACCGCCGGAGATTTCAGCAATGATACTACAGAAACTCAAACAGGCTGCTGAAGATTATCTCGGAGAGACGGTAAATGATGCGGTCATAACCGTACCTGCCTATTTTGATGACAGCCAGAGGCAGGCTACAAAAGATGCGGGAAAGATTGCAGGTCTCAATGTCCTGAGAATAATAAATGAACCTACTGCTGCCTCATTGGCTTATGGAATGGACAAAAAGAAAGAGGAAAAGATCGCAGTTTATGATTTGGGCGGCGGAACATTTGATGTGTCCATACTTGAGATTGGACAGGGAGTAATTGAGGTAAAATCCACAAACGGCGATACATATCTGGGCGGCGACGATTTTGATATCAGGATTATAGACTGGATGGTCGAGGAGTTCAGGAAAGACCAGGGCATTGACCTCAAACATGACAAGATGGCATTGCAGAGACTTAAAGAGGCTGCAGAAAGGGCGAAGATAGAACTTTCGACTGCCGCTGAGACTGAGATAAACCTGCCATTTGTCACAGCAGATGCAACAGGGCCAAAGCATATGCTCATGAAACTCACAAGGGCCAAGCTTGAACAGCTCACAGGAGACCTTATAGAAAATACAACAGGGCCATGCAAAAATGCCCTCAGCGACGCAAATCTGTCTGCTTCAAACATTGATGAAGTTCTTCTCGTTGGCGGGCAGACAAGGACGCCAAAGGTACAGCAGACAGTTCAGGAATTTTTTGGGAAAGAACCTAACAAGACAGTTAACCCTGATGAGGTTGTTGCTGTTGGCGCTGCAATACAGGGAGCAGTGCTTAAGGGAGAGGTTAAAGAAGTCTTGCTCCTTGATGTAACCCCGCTGTCCCTTGGAATTGAGACGCTTGGCGGGATATTCACAAAGATAATAGAGAGGAATTCTACTATTCCAACAAAGAAGAGCCAGGTATTTTCAACTGCTGCTGATAACCAGCCGGCTGTCACAATAAAGATATGTCAGGGCGAGAGGGAGATGGCTTCGGATAATAAGCTTCTTGGAAATTTTGAGCTGATAGGCATTCCGCCTGCACCGAGAGGGATTCCTCAGGTAGAGGTGACATTTGATATTGATGCAAACGGCATACTGCATGTATCTGCCAAAGACCTTGGGACGGGTAAAGAACAGTCAATCAGGATAACAGCCTCAAGCGGGCTCAATGATGATGAAGTGAAGAAGATGATGCGCGACGCTGAGTCTCATGCAGAAGATGACAGAAATAAAAAACAGCTTGCAGAGGTAAGGAATGAGGCAGACACGCTTGTTTACAGCGTTGAAAAATCTCTGCGTGATTACGGAAATAAATTAAGCGAACCTGAAAAGAAGGAGATAGAAGAGACACTCGAAAAGTGCAAAAAGCTAAAAGACTCAAGTACAGATGTTTCAGAGATAAAATCTTCAGTTGAAAACCTTATGAAGGCCTCGCATAAACTTGCAGAACACATCTATAAAGCAGCAGGCGCCCAGCAGGCAGGTGGCGCATGCGCTGGAGCTGATGCAGGTAAAGCAGGAGAAGCCAAGCCAGGCGAAGAAGAGGTTGTTGAAGCAGAATTTGAGGATGTAGATAAAAAGAAAGAGAGCTAAAAAATTTAGCGTGTAGCGGGTAGGGAGTAGCGTGTAAAATAAACGCTACACGCTATACGCTATACGCTATACGCTGATATGAAAGACTACTACGAAATACTTGGTGTATCAAGAGATACTTCTGAGGCTGAGTTAAAAAAGGCATACCGGCAGCTTGCCATGAAGTACCACCCTGACAGAAATTCGGGCAACAAAGAGTCAGAGGATAAGTTCAAGGAGATAAACGAGGCTTATTCATGCCTGTCTGATGCGCAAAAAAGGGCCAACTATGACAGGTTTGGAACTGCTGAAGGCATGGGTGCCGGTGCAGGGTACAGTCCTTTTGGCGCCGGGTTTGGCGATGTATTTGAAGACATCTTCGGGGATTTCTTTGGAACCTTCACAGGCCAGCGCAGAGCGAGGCCTGCAAAAGGCGGTGACCTCAGATATGACCTGGATATAACACTTATGGAAGCGGCATTTGGCGTTGAGAAGGCGCTTGAAGTGCCGAGGTGGGATAACTGTACTGAGTGCAGGGGAACAGGAGCAGCGCCCGGGAAAGGGCCTGTTACATGCTCTAACTGCAAAGGCGCCGGGCAGGTAAGGTTCCAGCAGGGATTTTTTAGTGTTTCAAAGACATGCGGTAAATGTAATGGTGAAGGCAGGATTATTACAGACCCCTGCAAAAAATGTAAAGGACATGGCAAGGTCAAGGCCTATAGGGATATAAGCGTTAAGATTCCTCCCGGTGTTGATACTGGTTCAAAACTGAGGATGTCAGGGGAAGGTGAACTTGGTATTTATGGCGGCCCGCCTGGAGACCTTTATATATTTCTTAATATCGCTGAACATCCTTTTTTCAAGAGAGAGGGGATGACTTTATATTGCAAGGTTCCTGTTTCCTTTCCACAGGCTGCATTAGGCGCAGAGGTTGAGGTTCCCACGCTGGATGGCCTTACAAAGATCAGGATTCCTCCCGGAACTCCATCAGGTAAAGCATTTCATATAAAAGGCAAAGGTATGCCGAGGCTTGGAGGGCATCCACGTGGCGAGCAGGTTGTAATTATTAACATAGAAGTTCCAAAGCACCTCACGCAACGGCAGAAGGAGATACTTGAGGAGTTTGCAAAGATAAACGGGGATGAGGTTTCAAAAGGGTTTAAGGAGAAACTCAAAGACCTGTTTGCAGGGACGAAGACGTAAATGTATGCCCTGTATAGTCGTGTATTTTTAGCTGTAAAAGTCTAACGATGCGCATTATCCTTCCAAAAGAACAAATTAAAGGACAGAGAATAACCATATCAGGCGAAAAGGCGAGATACCTGATATCTGTGCTCAGGTGCAATGCCGGAGATGAGTTGCAGGTATTTGACGGTGAAGGGAGTTTCTACAAATCAAGGATTTCAGGGATAGATAACAAAGAAGTAAAAATAGATTTGCTCGAAAAGATTCCATTTGATACTGAATCGCCATTGAATCTTATACTTATTCAGGGAATTCTTAAAGGCGATAAGATGGACTGGGTAATTCAGAAGGCAACAGAGCTTGGTGTTAAAGAGATAATCCCTGCTATTACAGAGAGAGGCCAAATAAGGGAGACGAGGAAGGCGGCAAGGTGGAGAAAAATTGCAGAAGAGGCATCACGCCAGAGCGGAAGGACAATGATTCCTGTTGTGCATGAGCCAATAGAGTTTAAATTATTGCTTGCTCAAGATGTCATTGCGAGGAGTG
>CAKKPR010000283.1 GCA_919901705.1 Thermodesulfovibrionales bacterium
CTGTTTGCGATAGAAAACGCTTTGGATTCCGTAAGGCTTAAAAAAGAAAACGGGATGCTTACGGAACGGTTAAGGACGTTAGAGACCGAAAGATTGAATGGCTGGATGGTTGCGTAGTTGAATTTAGATTCACCGTTTAACTTGCAGCCCTCCAACTGTTTTTTATATGGTCTCTAACAAATTCCTCGATGAGGTTTCGGCTTAACTGCGGAAAACCATTGAGAGCATCCCATTAACTTTTTTGTCATCATAGACTACAATTATTCTGTATGAAAATAAGGGATAAACTTTTCCTCGGTTTTGGCCTTTATACGCTGCTTGCTGCTATTCTCGGTTTTTTCGCATACAAAGAACTTCGCACCGTCACTGTCAGATTAGCGCTCGTTGAGATAGCAGATGATATAACCAACACTATGCTTGAGATACGGAGATATGAAAAGGTGTTTCTTTTGTTAAAGGATAAAGACAGCCAGCAGGAACTTAAAGGCTACCTTGGCATATTAAAAAAAGATATTGATGATATTAAAATCGAGATAATCAAAGAGATAGGGGAAAATAACCATGGCATGATGAAAAAGGCAATAGCCGAGTATGAGAATTTTTTTAACAGCGTGGCAGAAAATCTCAGGTCACAGGACGAACTCATAACAATAATACGTGAGACCGGGAGGACGCTTGAGAAAAGGGCCGCCGGGAGGGACCTCCAGACATTTCTGACCTTAAGAAAGGACGAGAAGAATCTCATGCTGTATAAAAATGAGGCTGCCTATGAAGCTTTCGTGAAAACATTGACTTCCTCCAGGCTTGTTCAGAGCAGAGAGATTGAAAGATACAGCACCCTTATGAAAAAGCTGTATGAGCTCTATAAGCAGGAAAATGCCTCTGTTAACAAAATGAGGGTGAAGGCAAGAGAGATACAGTCTTTTGCGGAGAGCCTTTCAAAAAAGGAAAGGGCGGATATTGGTGCGATACTTAAGAAATTTACGAACTTGCTGCTGTATGCGCTGCTGGCAATTATAATATTGGGCGCAATCATTAATATAAAACTTGCAACGAGTATCTCCACGCCGATAAGGAACCTTGAAAAAATAACCAAAAAGGTTGCAGTGGGTGATTTATCAGAGAGTGTGGCTGTCGAAGGCAATGACGAAATAGCATCGCTTGCCGTCTCGTTTAACATAATGGAAGAAAAACTGCGGATTGCCCTTACGAGGCTTGAAAATAAAGTTATAGAACTCAGGGAAAAGCAGTCCCGGCTTGTAGAAGCGGAAAAACTCGCATCCATAGGCATCCTCGCTACCGGCATTGCCCATGAGCTGAATAATCCGCTTACATCTGTCCTTACGTTTTCACATCTTATGCTTGAAGACTTGCCAAAGGAAGCCCCGTATTATGAAAAAATTAAGATAATGGCAAGAGAGACCGAAAGAGCAAGGAATATTGTGAGACAACTTCTAAGCTTTGCAAAAGAGACGCCGCTCAATACCATGAAGATAAATATCAACCGGCCTGTAACAGAGATAATTGATTCCCTTATTGCACAGGGCATCTTCAGGGATATTGAACTTACACTGAATCTGTCCGATACGCTTCCTGAGATATATGCCGACCCGGCGCGGATAGGGCAGGTGGTATTGAATATCCTGTTGAACGCAGTTCATGCTATCACGCCTCAGGGGAGGATAGAGGTTACAACACGGGTTATGGATAATTTTCTGGAGATAATCTTTTCTGATACGGGCTGCGGCATTTCTGAAGAGCACATAACCAAAATCTTTGACCCGTTCTTCACAACAAAGGAGCTGCATAAAGGAACCGGACTGGGTCTTGCAGTCAGTTATGGTATCATTAAAAAACATGGCGGGGAAATCAGAGTGGAAAGCAGTGTCGGCAAAGGCTCTACATTCATTGTGAGGCTGCCTGTAAATGTATAAGGCAATAGTTATTGACGATGAAATCAGCGTGTGCGAGGCTGTAAGGGCCATACTTGAAGGAGAAGGCATAGAGGTCTTTACCACCACAAACAGCATTAATGCGATTGAACAGATTAAAGGCAATAACTACGACCTCATCATATCAGACCTTAAAATGCCTGAGATGGACGGCCTTGAGCTATACGATAATATCAAAGAAACAGCTCCTGAAAGCATATTCATAATCATTACGGCATATGGCACAATCCAGTCCGCTGTTGACGCCATAAAAAAAGGCATATACGATTACATTCCAAAACCTTTTACCCCAGATGAAGTCAGGATCCCCGTGAGAAGGGCCCTCGAAAGAAAGATGCTCAAAAAAGAGAATATTGCATTAAAGACATATATAGGAATGGACAAAAAGGTTCCTGTTATT
>CAKKPR010000284.1 GCA_919901705.1 Thermodesulfovibrionales bacterium
AAGACAACATCCATATCTCATTAATCGGACAGAGGATTATACTTGTTGTGATATTCGACCAGAGGTCTTCGCTGGGGCTTGTAAGGCTCAGGGTCAAAAAAACTTCCGAGGTTCTCACAAGATTATTTGATGATATAACCAGCAAGGCGGAAAAAGAAAAAGTGGAAGGCGGCAAAGCAGCAGAATCGCCTTTTGCGGAGATAAGTGATGAGGATATTGATAATCTTTTCAAGTAGGTGCAAAGATAAGTGTCTTTTATAAATTATTCTTCCAGAGAAATCAATTGCAAAATTGTATATTACGGTCCGGGGCTTTGTGGAAAGACCACAAACCTTCAATTCATATACAAGAAGACAAACCCTGAACAGAAGGGCAAGCTTATCTCTTTGGCTACGGAAAGCGAGAGGACTCTGTTCTTTGACTTTCTTCCATTGGCGCTTGGTGAAATAAGAGGGTTCAAGGTAAGGTTTCATCTATATACAGTTCCGGGGCAGGTCTTTTATGCGGCAAGCAGAAAATTAATCCTTAAGGGAGTGGATGGGGTCATATTCGTTGCTGATTCGCAGATAGAGAGGATGGAGGCTAACATGGAAAGTTTAGATGATCTCAAGATAAATCTTGCAGAACAGGGATATGCAGTTGAAAAACTCCCTTACGCAGTTCAATATAATAAGAGAGACCTTCCCAGTGTTGCTCCCCTTGAAGAAATGAATAAGCTCCTTAACTTAAATAGCGTGCAGTGGTTTGAGGCAGTGGCAACTACAGGCGTAGGTGTTTTTGAGACCTTGAAGAGTGTTGCCAAACAGGTTTTGCTTGAGCTCAAGAAGCATTACTAATATAACTGAAAGCTGATAGCTGTCAGCCGTCAGCTAATAAATAAAAAAAGGAGATTTTTATGAAGAGATTTTTTGTCCTGGTAGCGATTTTAGGATTGGTTATCGTCGGATGTGCGAAGAAGGAAGAGAAAAAAGGGCAGTATCTTGTAAAGATAAACAATGTCACGATAACGAAGGAAGACCTGAAAAAGGAGATTGACGCCCTTCCTGTATTTGCCCAGAAGATGTTCGAGGGCGAGGAAGGGACAGCAAAGCTTATTGATGAACTTATCAAAAAAGAGCTTCTTTATCAGGAGGCAAAGAAGAAAGGACTTGATAAGGACCCTGCGTATCAGAAAAAACTGGTGGATTCCCAGAAATTGATTCTCATAAGCTCTCTGCTCGAAAAAGAGATAGAAGACAAGGCCAAGGTATCTGATAAAGATGTGAAAACCTTCTATGATAAAAACAGGGCGGATTTCACAGTGCAGGGCAAACCGATTGAATTTGAGAAAATCAAGGATATGCTTGCACAGCGGCTGACAGCCCAGAAACAGAAAGAAGTTTTTGACACTTATGTGGAAAACCTGAAGAAATCTTATAAGGTTGATATAAATAAAGAGGCAATTGCAGCTCTGTCAAAAAAGGAAGAATCCAAAGAACCTGTGAAGGAAGCCCCCCAAAAAGAAGCGCCTAAAAAGTAATAAAAGCATAGAAGCTCTCCGGTAAAACCGGAGAGCTTCTTCCTCAAAAGCCTGTTGGATTGCCTGTGCAGTCTCTTTATAATTGAAAAAGTTTAGTATTTCTTTTATATTTAATAACCATGCGGTTGCCAGAGTGGATAAAGGTAAAGAGCTATATCGAAGACCCGCTGAGGCGGGCAGGGCTCCATAACACAAAGAGCATCCTGAGGAACTACGGGCTCTCTACTGTCTGTGAAGAAGCAAAATGTCCAAACAGGGGAGAGTGTTTTTCAAAGCCGACTGCGGCTTTCATGATACTCGGCTCTGCATGCACAAGGAACTGCGGTTTTTGCGCTGTGGAATATTCGAAACCAGGACCTCTGGATAATGATGAGCCTGAAAAGGTTGCTATGGCAGCAAAAGAGATGGGGCTTAAATATGTCGTCATAACTTCTGTTACGAGAGATGATATTAAAGACGGAGGCGCCTCTCACTTTGCCAAAACAGTTTCAGCAGTGAGAAAACATCTTCCTGCTGCAAAGGTTGAGGTCCTTACGCCTGATTTTCGGGGGAATAAGGATTCGCTCAAAACAGTCCTTGATTCAAGGCCTGATGTTTATAATCATAATGTGGAGACTGTGCCAAGGCTTTATCCTTATGTAAGGCATCAGGCCGATTACAGGAGATCATTGGATGTGTTGCTGAATGCAAAGAATATTGCGCCGGATATTACCATAAAATCAGGGTTTATGGTGGGACTTGGAGAGACTTTCAATGAAATTATACATGTATTGAAGGATCTGAGGGATGCAGGTTGTGACACGGTTACAATAGGCCAGTATCTCAGGCCTTCGAAGAAAAACCTGCCTGTAAGAGAATATGTCAGGCCCGAAATGTTTGATGTGTATAAAGAGATTGCGCTGGATATGGGGTTTAAATATGCGGCTTCTTCTCCGCTGGCAAGAAGCTCGATGAATGCAGATGAAATGTACAACTATAGCAATAAATAGCCCTCTCACCTTATGTCCTCTCCCTCGGAGGGGAGAGGAAAATAAAAGGAGAGGGTGGCGATGAGGAGTATGTAAGGTTTGCCCTTGTTGAGAACGAGCACAGGATAAAACAGGCAGTGAAAGGAATAAAGAAGGTGTTAAACAGATGATTAATATCGGCATCATAGGATTTGGAACTGTTGGAACAGGTACGGCAAAGATCCTCATCGGGAACCGGGACATTATTTCCCGGAGGACCGGCTTTGATATAAACCTTAAGAGGATTGCAGATGTTGATATAAAAAGGGACAGGGGAATAAAGCTGCCCAAAGGAGTTTTGACCACTGATGCAGAAAAAATATTAAATGACCCTGAGATTGATATTGTGGTTGAACTAATCGGAGGGAAAAGGCCTGCAAAGGATTTTATACTAAAAGCCATAAGAAATAAAAAACACGTTGTAACAGCCAATAAGGCATTGCTTGCAACAGAGGGCAACGAGATATTTGCCGAGGCAAAAAAGAATAGCGTTGAAATAGGTTTCGAGGCGTCAGTTGCAGGCGGGATACCTATTATAAAGGTCATAAGGGAAGGACTCATTGCCAACAGGATAATGGCGGTTTACGGAATAATAAACGGAACATCAAATTACATCCTCACAAAAATGACTGACGAGGGGATTGAATTCTCAGACGCGCTTAAGGAAGCGCAGAGGCTGGGTTATGCAGAGGCTGACCCGACCTTTGATATAGAGGGAATAGATTCAGCCCATAAACTGGCAATCCTTGCGTCACTGGCTTACAACATACCGCTTTCCTTCAATAAGATTTACAAGGAAGGAATAACAAGGATTACATCTCAGGATATCGAGTTTGCCGGAGAGCTTGGCTATAAGATAAAACTATTGGCGATTGCAAAGGCAACCCCCCCAAGCCCCCCCTTATCAAGGGGGGGAGTATGGGGGGGTGAAGTGGAGCTAAGGGTCCATCCTACAATGGTTCCTAAGGATTATCTTATATCAAAGGTTGATGGAGTTTTTAATGCAATTTATATCAATGGAGATGCAGTCGGAGATACTCTTTATTACGGAAGGGGCGCAGGCGATATGCCTACAGGCAGTTCAATCGTGAGCGATATTGTTGACATAGCAAGAAACATAAAAAAAGGCGCAACAGGAAGAATTCCCGGCATCGGGAGCGTGAAGAGCGCAGGATTAAAGATAAAGAATATACAGGAAATAGAGGCGATGTATTATTTCAGGTTTTCTGCCTTTGACAAACCGGGCGTGCTTTCAAAAGTATCAGGCGTGCTCGGTAAACATAACATAAGCATTGCCTCTGTTATCCAGAAGGGCAGAAAGGTCGGAGGGGCTGTGCCGCTCATTGTCCTGGCGCACAGGGCCAAGGAAAGGGATGTTGTCAAATCAGTTGCGGAGATTGATAAACTTCCAGTTGTTGCGGACAAGACGCTTTATATAAGGGTTGAAGGAAGAGAGGAATAGAAATCGCGCCAATAGATTTTGTTATAAATGGAATAATCATGAGTATGCAAGGTATTTGATTTTTTATCGGGCAAAACTTATAATGAAAGCATGGCAACTCAGATAGCCGCAAAAAAAATAGTTAGTATTTCAAAGAGCCAGGTTGATAAAAAGGGCGGTATAGTTGTTTTGTCCTTGAAGGAGTACCAGAAGCTTTGCGAGAGAGCAGTCCCTACCTATTATTTAAAAGGCGAAAAAGCCTGCGAGTTGGATAAACTCGTTGCAGAGGGATTGGCTGAATACAGTAAGGGCAGATGTAAAAAGGTAAAGTCTCTTTCCGATTTGGATTAAGAGATGGAAATTAGTGTTACGCCCCGCTTTGAAAAGAATTATAAAAGTGTCCTGTCCGACCGTCCGCAAGCTGTTTTTAAATAATCAGGGACAACAAGCCCTTTCTCTACAACCCCATAACCAATCCATATAACTCAGGATAATCATCTTTCACAAGCGCAACGTCTTCCTTCAACAGCCTCAATCCCTCAGGAATGTGTTTTAGGAAATACTTTTTGCCGATAACGGAAGAGAGGAAGCCGTATGCTCCGAGGGCTTGCATGTGTCTTTGCAAACGGCAGAGGATAAGAGCAGGGTGAGTGGGCATGTCCGCCTTAGCGAAAGCGGCGGCGGATGAATTGGCATTTTTCATTTTGTCCATATAGTATCCGAGAAGACTCTCTCTCATCCCATCCTCAAGCCTGTAATAAGGGTCCCATAGGATTGATGCTACATCATACGCCGGAAGTCCCATTCTTGCGCCCTGAAAATCAATCAGCCTCGGAATGCCTTTGTGTATCATGATATTCTGAGATTGAAAATCGCGGTGGATAACTGTTTTCGGATATGAATCTGCTTTTGATGCAATTTTGTGGAATTCATTCTGAAGCGCAGAAAGATTTTTAGGTTTTATGTTTCTGACGCCCTCTACGAACCTTTCGATAAAATAACCTGTCTCCCATCTGTAGTGCTCATAATCAAAAAGCCTGCTCTGAAGCATTGGGCATTCTGATACATTCGCAGTTGCTCCTGTGTGTATTTGAACATCTATGTTGAGAACTTTTCTGTACATCTCTTCAACATCCTCAGGATTGCGCCTGCACTTAAGCCAGCTATAAAGAGAAATATCTCCGAGGTCTTCGAATATAGCGCTCATTTTTTCAGGTGTTGCTTCAATTAATTGAGGAACAGGGATGTTATGGTTTAAGAAAAACTTTGTGTATTTGATATGCCTGTGATAATCTGCATCTCCTTCCCTGCATTTCATAAGGACTGCTGTTTTCCCGTCTTTTTTTGTTCTGTAATATTTTCTTGCTGAACCGCCTGTGCCGATGAGAATTCCGCTTTCATCACTATGAAGAATTTCAGACTCATTCAGTTCAATTTTAAAATCAGGGCCGAGGATGCAGTTTTCGTATGACAAACTGTTTTCTATTTTACTTCCCTCAAGCACAATGCAGTTTCTTAAAGATACATTTTGGCCTAACTCATTTTCCCCTTCGATTACGATGTAGCCATCTATTTCTGCCGAGGTGCATTTTTTTACTAAAGGATGTATATAAACTGTCTCACCTTCATTTCTCAATGCGTTTATAATTGCAGATGCGTAGGAAGCAGGAGTCCCGATGTCATTCCAGTAACAGCCGGTGAAATCAAGCGCCTGAACTTTATGTCCTGCCCTGGCTGCTGCAAGCCATGCCACTGTTGCATGAGAAACTCCATCTGGCAGAAACTTCAGTATCTCAGGGGAATATACAGCAATGCCAGTGTAGGCAACTTTTCTTGCAAGCCTGTCAGGATTCGGAGTTGATGTCCCTGGATTTTCAACATCTATGACATATCCGTTGTCATCTATAACCACATTATTATATTTAGGATAATCGTGCGTTGCTAAAGTTGCAATATTCTCTGAAGCCAGATGGGTTCCTATCAATTGTACGAAATCAATGTCAGACAGGATATCTGCATTATGGACAAGGAAATGACTATCTGAAAGAAATTCCTCTGCATTTTTTAATGCCCCTCCTGTACCGAGTATTGGGTCTTCGGGAAACAATTCAACTCTGGCAGCATATACTGAACTCTTAATCCATTCTTTTATCATTTCCGGCTTATAGTGAAGATTAATTCCGATTCTAGCGGAAGAGACTGCTGAAAACTTTTTCAGAGTAATCTCAATCAAAGGCCTTCCAAGAACAGGCAGCAATGGTTTTGGTATGTGGTATGTTATCGGCCTTAAGCGCTCACCAAGACCCGCTGCAGGAAGAAAAATCTTTAAAGAGAATTTGGGCATAGATTAACAATTACTCCAATTACACTAAGAGCCGTGTCATTCTGGCTTGTCCAGAATCTTTCTTTTTTACAGAAGGACTCCCGATTCTCCTCGGCGAATCCGCCTGAGTGCGGACAAGCGGGAGTGACAGGTTAGTGGTGTTTCTAATATATAAGATATTGCCTTCTCGTCTTCTCGAAGGCCCTCAATTCCTCAGTCCACCATACTTCCATGTTTTTCAGTGATTCGCCTTTCCCTATATCTTTCCTTAACCTGTCTGTTCCAGCAAGTATATCAATTGGCATCTTCTCTGTTTCATACTCATAAGGAGGTTGTTTCCATTTGAATTGTTTCGGATAAATATCGTGAACTGCCTTAAGTATTGCGACACCTGTCTTGAATGGTTTGAATTTATCTCTGTCGGTAATATGGATTTGTGCTCCTCCGCAGAGCTTGCCTGCATGTTTTTGGAATGCCGGCAGAAAATACATCGGCCTGAAGATAACACCTGCAAGTTTGAACTCTTTAAGTTTTTTAACAAGCCTATCAGGCTCTATGAAAGGCGCGCCGAATATTTCAAAGGGCCTTGTTGTCCCGCGTCCTTCACTCAGGTTTGTTCCTTCTAAAAGGCACATTCCCGGATAAACAATAGCTGTATCCGGCGTCGGCATATTAGGGGAGGGCATGACCCACGGAAGAGCTGTTTCATTAAACCACATCTTTCTTTTCCATCCCTGCATTTTGATAACGTGTAAATCCAGAGAAGGATAAAATTTATTCTTAAGATAATCAGCAATCTCTCCGACAGTCATCCCATGACGAATTGGCAGAGGGCGCTGTCCTACAAAAGATGTATAGGTCGTATCAAGCACCGGGCCTTCGATTATTTTTCCTCCTATCGGATTTGGCCTGTCAAGTATTACTACTGATTTTCGATTCTCCAGACATGCCTGCATGCAGAGTTCCATTGTCCAGATGAATGTGTAGTAGCGTGAACCAACATCCTGAAGGTCTATTGCAAGAACATCTATATTTTTCAGCATCTCAGCTTCTGGTTTTCTGGTATGGCCATAAAGACTGTATACCGGAATCCCTGTTTTCTTATCTCTGAAACCCTTCCATTCGACCATATTGTCCTGAGTCTCGCCACGAAATCCGTGCTGAGGCCCAAAGATTGCATTTAATTTTATCTTTCCGGATTTAAGAAACAGACCAACGGCATGCTCCATTTTTTTATTTACAGAGGCAGGGTGAAC
>CAKKPR010000285.1 GCA_919901705.1 Thermodesulfovibrionales bacterium
TCCTACTCTATTGTGAGCCCGCAGGACAGGCGCAGGCTTTCAGAGGTTTCAGGCGGGCTTGTTGCAACACCTGCATTTTTTCAAATGCAGTATTCCGGTTAACTTTCTAATACGCTTAAAAATCCGATAGGGCTTAAGATTTTTATGCCTTGATAATTCTTGATTGGCAGAATGTGTTTTGTATCGCCGGATACAATTAAGGCAGCGTCTCCGGCAATTCCGCACTCTAATATCCTGTTGTCAGCCTCATCGCTTTTTATAACATTTATGCGAATGTCGGGTTCTGCAACATTGGCAATTGAGGAAAGCTTTTGTATAGTCATGATGACTGTTTTTGCCTCCCAGCCAAACTTTTTTGTGAGCACCCTGGATATTTCTTTAAGAATAAAAGGAGAAAGGACTAATTGGAATCTGCCATGCCGGGCAAGGTTAAGGAGTCTTCTCGGGGTGCCGTCAAAGGTTAAGGCAGAGACAATGACATTAGTGTCAAAAACAACTCTCATCAATTCCTGGTCCGTATCTCATCAACCAGTTTTTCTATATCGGATTCAGCAAACCCTTTCTCTATGGCTTTTTTGGCTCCATATCTATACAGATACTGCCATTCTTTTTCGTCCAGATAAAATCTGAGCGCTTCCCTGATAAGCTCGCTTTTCGTCCGGTTTTCGTCTCTTGCAAGCTTTTCCGCTTCTTTGACCATTTTAGGCGGTAAAGATATAGTCCATGTCTTAGTTGCCCTGCTCATTTTCTTTTGCCTCCTTTCTTACTTAGTAAGATAACAGGGTATTGCAGGGATGTCAATGAGAGGCAAAAAGTGCTACGCAAGACCCGGCCCCGCTGACCCCGTTCTCTGAAGGCAGGTAGGCTTTTGCTTACCTGCCTTTTTTTGGTGCGCCCTGCAGGGCGCACTCACTCGGAGGTGAAAATCCTCTACAGACCCGACAGGGGGAACTGTTAGCAGAACGGAAAGGGTGACTTCGTGAGGAGTCGTCCGGAGGTAACCGAATGCAAAGCGCTGGCCTGACTAACAGAAATCGCATAAGAGGCTGCCATGCCGGATAAGAAGGCCAATAACTTCAAAGTCCGATACCTGTACGGAAGGCATGGAGGTAAATGTGGCGGGCATAAGCGTGAAAGTGGGTGCGCATTACCCGGGGAGACCTCTCAATTTGCCTTGTGCTACTGTCATCAAGAGATGATGGGAAGAATTGAGAGGAGTCAGCAGAGGGCATAGTAGGTCTTGCATAAAGACTGAAGGCCTGAACCTGTCAATGACAGCAACCGACATTCTGAGCGTTTTGAGCAGATACCTCGAAAGAGGGTCTTAGCCGGAAGTAGTGGACGGAATCCATGAGGTACGGCTGGACGCTTATAGGACGACAGGCATAGAGGAAAATGCAAGTGCATTGATGGGAACCGCCTTGGTACGTGAACCGTATGCCAGGTGGTGTGAGAGACCGAAGGGGGCAACCCCTCGGTCTACTCGATTTATTTCCGCTTTTCCTTTGCATGTTGTATACGCACTCTTCTCCCATGCATCATAATGTCATTGATGGCGCTGATGACCCTGTCAGCAAGATTTGCAGGGACCTCAACAAAGCTGAAGGTATCAAATAAGGCTATATTCCCTATCTTTCCGGCAGGTATATCAGCCTCTGCTGAAATGGATTTGACGATATCCCCGACCTTTATTTTGTCTTTTCTGCCGATTGTCATAAAGAGCCTTACAAAACCTGTATCCGAGGACGGCTGTGCAGAGCCTGATTCTTTAATGTCTCCGACTTCCATATCTCCGAAGATGATGCTCAGGGCTGCCGCAGCAACGTCTTCCGGAGAATATCTGGCAAAAAGTTTTTCTGCAAGCGGGAGATATTCAGCATGTTTCTTTTCCGTAATCTCATGTTCGAGGCCGGCAATCATCTCTCCTTCTCTTGCCTTTTTAACCTCATCTTTAGTCGGCAGCTTGGCTTTGCTTATTTTTGTCTTGGCAGATTTTTCGATAAGTTTTAAATGCCGGTATTCCCTTGGAGTGACAAAGGTCAGCGCTATGCCTGATTTTCCTGCCCTCCCGGTTCTCCCGATCCTGTGAATATAACCATCCGGATCCTGGGGGATGCTGTAGTTTATGACATGTGAGACATTAGGGATATCAAGCCCCCGGGCTGCAACGTCAGTGGCAACGAGAATATCGATATCTCCTTTTTTGAACTTTCCCATCATCTCGTCTCTGTGAGACTGGGTAAAATCGCCGTGGATTGCGCCTGCATAATATCCCATCTTCTGCAGCTTCCCTGATACATCGTCAACATCTCTTTTTGTGTGGCAGAAAACAAGTGTTAAAGCAGGGTCTTCTACATCCAGCAGTCTTGTGAGCGCATTTAACTTGTCCTCATCTCTCACTTCATAAAAGACCTGCTTAATCTTTGAGACAATAATATCGGCATTCACGCGGACGTTTTCAGGGTTGTTCATATATTTCATTGCTATGCTGCGAATTTCCGGCGGCATGGTGGCAGAAAAGAGCATGGTCTGTCTTTTTTCAGGAATCTCTTTGAGTATCCGTTTCATGTCTTCAATAAATCCCATATTGAGCATCTCATCAGCCTCATCAAGGACAACAATTTTTATTTCTTTGAGGATAAGGGTTTTTCTCTTTATATGGTCTATGACGCGGCCCGGTGTGCCGACCACAACGTCAACGCCTTTTCTCAGGCTCTGGAACTGTCTTTCGATAGACTGTCCTCCGTAAATCGGCACACACAGAATTCCTTTGCCATGGCCAATCTTGTTTAACTCCTGAGCAACCTGCATTGCAAGTTCACGTGTCGGCGTAAGTACGATTGCATAGGGAATTTTTCCCCTTTTCCCTTTTTCAACAATCGGGATGCCGAATGCGGCGGTCTTCCCTGTGCCTGTCTGTGCCTGGCCTACTAAATCTTTCCCTTCCATTGCGGGGGGGATAGCTATTTTCTGTATCGGGGTAGGTTCTTCAAAACCCATATCAGACAGAGATTTCAAGACTGTATCTGATATTCCAAATTCATAAAACTTTTTGTACATTTAAAATTTTCTCCTTGTTAATCTTTGTTTTAAAACATTGAAGCAGCGCAGCGGGGTTTATTGAGATAAATCCTTGGAAGCTCTTCTCGATGCCTTAAGATTGTTCAACTATGACACATTTTA
>CAKKPR010000286.1 GCA_919901705.1 Thermodesulfovibrionales bacterium
GCCTCATATAGAACTTCTGCCTGGCAACATCACAAAATTCAACAAGTTCATAATTTGACAGGCCGGGCCTTGATATCACGCAGTTATGGAGCCCCTCAGGGGTCAGCCATTCATTGAAATCTTCTGTTGTCAGATATTTATTCTCTCTGGCCCAGTTATAGGCCTCGGTTCCCGGATATATCATTATAGGGAAAAACTGCGCTGTATCAGGGTTAAGTTCAAGTGCAAGTTCAAGGGTACGCTGAAGCGTCTCCTTGGTTTCCCCGGGATTGCCCACAAGAAAACATCCATGTATCAATATGCCTGCTTTTTTTGCATCGCCAAAGAATTTCTTAATCTGTGAAACTGTCAGCCTTTTCTTCATCGAATCAAGAACGCTCTGGTCACCGCTTTCTATCCCTACACAGAAAAGCCTTGCACCTGCCTTTTTCAATGCCTTCATGGTCTCAAGGTCTACATCTGCGCGGGAATTGGCAGACCACTGGAATTTCAGGCCTCTCCTGAGAATCTCTTCTGCAAACTCGATTGCCCTTTTTTTATTAACTGTAAGGGTATCATCCTCAAACATTATCTCCTTAAGGCCTGGAAAATTATTAAGGCAGTACTCTATTTCATCAACGACATTTTTAATGCTCCTGTATCTCAATTTATGGCCGTTAAAGGTCTGGGGATAAAGGCAGTAAACACAGTGGTGCGGACAACCCCTCCCTGTTATCAGTGTGATGATAGGATACCTGCTGTGGGCATAAAAATAATCTCTGTAATCCAGATGTCTTCTGTATATATCACTGACAAATGGAAGGGAATCGAGGTCTTCAGACAGGGTTCTGTCCTTGTTCGCAAATATCTCCCCATCCCATCTGAAAGTAAGGCCGTCTATCCTGCCCAGGCCTTCCTTATTTACTGTTCCGCTTTTTATCAGGGATGCAAGCTCAAGGACAGTATGCTCATACTCCCTCCTCACTACCGCATCAACTGATTCATTTATCTTCAGCGTTTCCACAGGGAGAGCAGAGGGATGGGTACCCACCAGAACAACAAAACTTCCTGTATCCTTTTTTATTTCAACCGCGATACTCACATCATTAGATATGCTTGGCGTAGAGGTGTCCACTACCGTGAGTGAAGGTGAAAAATCCTTTGCGGCCCGGAGCACTTCATCAAGTCCCATTCTCTTTGCAGGCGCATCAATGACCTTGACCTCAAAGCCGTTTTTTTCAAGCAGCCCTGCTGCATAACAGAGCCACATGGGATAATAAAATGTCCCGCTCTTCGTAACAGCCGGGCTGCGCTGCTCACGCGAAAACTTGCCGTATCTGCTCATAAAAGGAGGGTTAAGAAACAGTACCTTCATCTTAATCACCCTGCCACGCGCATAAACACTTTTTTCAGGTTTCTTCTTAATATGCCGCTTTTCATCAGCTTAGCCTGAACCCAGTCAGTAACATAAACCCTTGATACAGGGCCTGCAACCTTCCCAAG
>CAKKPR010000287.1 GCA_919901705.1 Thermodesulfovibrionales bacterium
GCGCATCGGGGAAAACGCTTGTAGTAGCCAGCACAAGAGGCAATATAAAAACATCTTGCATGGTAGAAGGGAAACCATTAACAATCGGGCTGAACGCCTATATTCCAAAATAGTGAGAACTTTTAAAGAGAATGTGTTGTCCCTAATAATACTCTAAAATCCCAAACGGAATTATAGGTTATGACAGGCTCTGTTGGAAAAAATAACTATACCTTTTATATGCCGCGTGAAGAGAGCATCTTCTTCAAGCATCTCCATGGGATTGCATTTGCATTCCTGCTATTGTTTAGCTTGCTTGGGGTTTTCATCACAAAGATGGCAACGGTGTATGCCATCTTCAACTCGCTCGTTTTTGTATTGCCGGTCTATGGCGTGAGTCTGGCGTTTAGAAAGCGGTTTGCCAGCGAGGTGACGCTTGATTTTGATGCCCGGAAGATTCGCTTTGTATTCCAGGATGAGAGAGGCATGATTCAAAGGGAGTTTCAGGAAATTAAGAAGGTCAATTTTGGGTTCTATCTCACCTTTGTAATGGACGATGCCAGAATAATGGTCAAACGACCATATAATAAAAAGGAAATATTTCTGTTGCTCAATTCCGTCTTTAAGGTTGACCGGGGTATTTTTTCGATAAACTAGTGATTCATAGTGTCAATGCTACACAATTCACAAAAGCAATATGCGGGGGCAGGGCAAGTTTCTTGCATTTTGGGCACCCACGGGCTTTCGCTCCTTCTTCCTTTATCACAAATTCCCCGGTATCTTTCCCCCGTTAGAAAGCCCCATGCGAGACAATGCTTCTAACTGGGTTGACACAATATGTTTGTACAATTATACTAACATTAAAAGGAGGTGGACAATATGAAATTCGTCAATGTCAGGGAATTTAGTTCAACCGCGACAAAACTCCTCAGAGACGATGTGGAAAAGGGTAACAAAGTGATCATCACCAAGCGGGGCAAGCCGGTGGGCCTTATTATCCCGTTTACGGATAAGATGGCGGTCGCCGAGGCACTGCTTGAGGAAGCTGAGTCCTTATTGAAAGAAAACGGGACTACAGAGTCCGATGTCCTGAAAGCCCTTGCAAAAGCCAGGAAAAAGGTTTATGCCTAAAGTTGTGATAGACGCAAACGTTATTGTTTCTTCCCTGTTCGGAGGCACGCCGAGAAAGGCATTCCTCAAGGCATTGAAGGCATGTGATGTTTATATTTCACCTGAAATCAGACAAGAGTTATCAGGACTGCTTGATGAGCTTGAAGGCAAGCTCGGCAGCGCAAGAATCAGGCGGCTTCGTTCTATAATCATGAGGCTGGCTTCTTATGCGAAAGAGGTGAACCCTTCCAAGAAGATTGAACTTTCGAGGGACAATAAGGACAATGCCTACCTTAATCTGTGTCTTGCTGTAAGGGCGGATTTCCTGCTGACGGGCGACAAAGACCTGCTCGAAATCCCCATTAAGGAACTGAAATCTTTTGGTTTGAACAGACTTAACATAGTCTCTCCGAAAACATTTCTCTCTCCAGAATAAGGAGAAAAAGAAGGCCTCATCCCATTTTCTGTTTGCTGAGAGTCTCTTGTTAATTTCCTGTTTCACATGTTATTCTTTTTCAGTAAAATAAATTCTTATTAATTCAATTGGCCATAAAACACAAAGGATGATGACATGATACACCTAAGACGGCAGTTGCCATACAGGCCCACAGAAAGAATGAATGTCGTAAGCTACCCGATACGGGACATAGTGATGGAGGCGAAGCGCGAGGAGGCAAAGGGCAAAAAGATGATCTACCTCAACATCGGAGACCCGCCCCAGTACGGCTTCCCGCCGTTCAAGGTGATAGCTGAGGGGGTAAAAAATGCACTGGACGAAAACTGGAAAGGCTACGCTCCATCCGAGGGCGACGAACATTTCAGAAAGACCGTGGCGAAGATTGAGAAGTGCAGGCCCGAGGATGTGTTTGCCGTTGCCGGCCTCACCGAGGGCATAGATTTCTTTTTTCATTCGTTCATAGGGTTCGGGGAGAAGGTGCTGCTGCCAAACCCGGTATATCCTCTTTACCTGAGCAAGGCGAAGCAGTTCGAAGGCGACAGCGTATTTTACAGGCACGACGCCGAAGGCCAGATTGATGTAGGAAATCTGGCAAAGAAGATCGATGGCGCCAAGGCGATGGTGATAATCAACCCGAACAATCCATTGGGCTCTGTGTATTCGGAAAAGAACCTCTCAGAAGTTGTGAAGCTATGCGCTGAGTATGACGTCCCCATATTTTACGACGGCTCCTATGACCAGCTGATATTAGAGGGCAAACAGGTAGACTTCAGGAAGGTAGCAAGGGACAAGGTGCCCTTCATATACGGAAGCTCGCTTTCCAAAGACTTCAGCTATCCCGGCGCAAGGATAGGATGGTTGGCTTTCCACGGCGATAAGTGGTCAGAGGTCAAGAATGCATTTTTTCTGCTGTGCAACCAGCGCCTCTCCGTGAATTGGGAGTATCAGAAGGCGGCGGCGGCGGCAATAGTGCACCCTTCATACCCTGCATACATCGCAAACATGAAGGCGAAACTCATCGAAAGAAGGGACACGTTCGTGAAGATGGCCAGTAAACTGCCGCTCTCGTTCCCGGTTCCAAAAGGCGCGTTTTACGCATTCATTAAGATAGAAACACCGAAATGGAAGAAGGACGTGCAGTTCGTGCGCGCTGCGCTGAAAGAGGGCGTTGTCTTTGTTCCAGGTTCAGGATTCGGACGGCAGGAGGATGGAGTTTATTTCAGGACCACGTTCCTGCCTGAGCCTCACATAATAGAAGAGGCTTTTGCCAAAATCAGGCGTATACTATGAACAGCTTCTTTTTGAAGGTCTGCTATTTCAAAAAGGTTTGGAAAGGTAATTCAGGAGTCTTAAAGTTAGCTTATAATTAATCTATTGCTTTTGTCTGCTCTTGCCGAGGGCTGCCATCAACTATTACTGGAGAAGAGATATTTGTGAATTATATTAATATTGAAAACGAGGCCGAACTTCGGTCATACCTAAAGAAGTTTGAAGATA
>CAKKPR010000288.1 GCA_919901705.1 Thermodesulfovibrionales bacterium
TCATTTGTATGCAGAGTGCTAAGGACAAGATGGCCTGTTAAGGCTGCCTTAACAGAAATCTCTGCTGTTTCAAAATCACGTATCTCACCAACCATGATGATGTCCGGGTCCTGCCTTAAAAAGGACCTCAGCGCCGCAGCAAATGTAAGTCCGATATCTTCTTTAACAGCCACCTGATTTATGCCGGGGAAGTTATATTCAACAGGGTCCTCAGCAGTTGATATATTAACGTCTATTTTGTTCAGGTAATTCAATGCAGAGTAAAGCGTCGTTGTCTTTCCGCAGCCTGTCGGGCCTGTAACCAGTATCATTCCGTTGGGCTTTTCGAGCGCTGCCATCAAATCCTTTAGTGGTTCCTCTTCAATGCCCAGTTTTGTAAGGTCTACCTGAAGATTAGCCTTATCAAGAATCCTCATGTTGGTTCTTTCGCCGAAAAGACACGGAACAGTTGAGACACGGAAATCCACCTCTTTTTTCTTCCCGAGTTTCAGCTTAATCCTGCCGTCCTGCGGAAGCCGCCTTTCCGAAATATCAAGGCGCGCCATTATCTTGATCCTTGATGTCAGGGCAGCCTTTATTTTTGCAGGCAGGTTCATTATCACGCGGCATTCGCCGTCAATCCTGTACCTGACCCTTACAGAATTCTCATAAGGCTCGATCTGAATATCGCTTGCGCCCGCATTTATAGCATTTAAAAGTATGCCATTAGTCAGCTTTATTATCGGGGCAGCAATCTCTCTGATTACCTCAGCGTCTTCTTTTTCCTCTACAACCTCAACATCACCTATGGCCCTTCCAACAACCTGGTCAAACTCTTCAACGTCTACTGTAGGGCCTTCTTCCATGCCGAGCATATCTTCAATATTTCCGTCTTCTCCTACAGTATAGTCTTTCGCCTGCAGTATCTCTGCGGCAGTGGATGCAGTTGAAGCCTGGGACTGCTGTGTTTGTTGCTGCTGCTTTGCAGAGACAAGGCCCTCGCCCTTGCCGCCATAGGAGGTTGTTATTGCATTTATGAGCGCAGATTCTGTTGCTATTACGATCTCGACATTGTATCCTGTCATGAACTTGATATCATCAACGGCAAATACATTGGAAGGGTCTGCCATTGCAACTGTCAGGGTTGCGCCAACCCTTGCCACCGGCATCATCATATACTTCTTTGCCATATCAGCGGGTACGAGTTTTAGGACAGAGGTGTCAATCTTGTAATCAGCAAGGTTTATTGCCGACACTCCATATTGCTTGCTCAGGAAAGTAACGAGTTTATCCTCTGTTACATGGCCTAATTTAACAAGATTTGTGCCGAGCCTTCCACTGCTTTTTTTCTGGAGAGCCAGCGCCTCTTTCAAATGTTCCTCTGTAATAACCCCTGCGGCTATAAGTATCTGACCTAATTTTGCTGCCATGGTTAAATTTTACACTATATAGAAACTATAATGGAAGTCAATAAACCACAATAAATC
>CAKKPR010000289.1 GCA_919901705.1 Thermodesulfovibrionales bacterium
GGTTAAAGGCAGGGCAAATTTAACAGAGGCAGATGCGGTCCGGTATGCTTACAGGCTTTTAAGTTACCGGGACAGGAGTGAAAAAGAACTAAGGGAGCGGCTTCAAAGAAAAGGTTTCTCTGAAGATGCTGTCCTGCATACCGTGAGCCGTCTCGCAGAGAAAGGATTTATAAATGATACGACACTCGCTGCGTCCCTTAAGAGGACTGCCGAAGACGTAAAATTACTCGGCAGGCAGGGTGTCAGGCTGTTTCTCAGGCACAGAGGTCTGGCAGAAGAGATAATAAAAGATATCTGTACAGACACTGACCACGAGGAAATAACAAGGGCCAAAAAACTTGTGGACAAAAAACTCAGAACTATGGGAAATTATTCTGCTGAGGAGGTCAAGAAAAAATTGTGGAGATTCTTGCTGAGAAAAGGGTATTCTTTTGATACAATAATGCAAATCTTAAAACAATTCAAAATAAAGGAGGAAGAAGCATGAAAAAAAGTTTGGTAATCTTTGGGGCATTGCTGCTTGTAATCCAGTTGGGGTGTATTGAATCCGCAAGGTATTCTCCGGATGAAATAAAAGGATTCCCGCAGCCGATACAGGACCATATCAAGCATGCAGAGGTCGCAACAGGCATGACACAGCAGCAGGTCAGATATGCATGGGGTTCTCCTGTAGCGATAAATATACTTCAGCCGACAGAAGACGGCAAGTACAGAGAAGAATGGACGTTTACAAGGAGCGGTATTTTTAAGACAAAGCTTATATTTATTGACGGAAAACTCACGCACATTATAACCAATGAGCCGGGTGTGATAAAGAATGATTAACGTCTGAGACATTGTTCATGAACAGCAAAGAGACAAGAAAGGCATTCCTTGATTATTTTATCTCTAAAGGGCATGAGACAGTAAAGAGTTCATCTCTTATTCCGAAACATGACCCATCCCTGCTTTTTACAAACGCAGGGATGGTGCAGTTCAAATCTGTATTTTTAGGGGAAGAAAAAAGGCCGTATAAAAAGGCGGTCTCATGCCAGAAATGCCTGAGGGCCGGCGGCAAGCATAATGACCTTGAAAATGTAGGGCATACCGCAAGGCATCATACTTTTTTTGAGATGCTCGGGAATTTCTCGTTCGGAGATTATTTTAAAAGGGATGCAATACTATTTGCATGGGAACTTCTGACAGAAATATATAAACTGCCCCAGGATAAACTATGGGTGTCTGTCTATGAAAATGATGACGAGGCTGAAAAGTTATGGGGTGAATTGACAGGGATACCCGGCAACAGGATTGTGCGGCTGGGCGCTAAGGACAATTTCTGGCAGATGGGAGATATTGGTCCTTGCGGCCCGTGCTCTGAGATTATAATCGACCAGGGTGAGCATGTAGGCTGTCGGGGTTCCGATTGCAGAGTAGGATGCGATTGCGACAGATTCCTCGAGATATGGAATCTTGTATTTATGCAGTATAACAGGGATGAATCAGGTAATCTCACGCCATTGCCAAAGCCGAGCATAGACACAGGTATGGGGCTTGAGAGATTATCAGCTGTTCTTCAGGGCAAGTTAAATAATTTTGACACTGATCTGTTCTCACCGATAATATCTGCGATAACAGCGCAATCGCGTATAAGTTACGGGAAAAGCGCTGAAAGCGACATATCAATACGGGTTATTTCCGATCATATCAGGGCAGTATCATTTCTGCTTTCCGACGGCCTCATGCCCTCAAACGAAGGAAGAGGTTATGTGCTCAGAAGGATTATAAGAAGGGCCTCAAGGTATGCAAAGCTTCTCGGCATAAATGAGCCTGTGCTCTATAAATTCATTGACCCTGTAGCAGATTCAATGGGTGATATACATCCTGAACTCATAGAGGAAAAAGAAAGGGCGTCAAAGGTACTGAGATTTGAAGAGGAAAGATTTTCAAGGACGCTTGAGCAGGGGATGAAGATTATGGATGAAGTAATAGCCGCAACAAAGAAGGCAGGTTTGAAATCAGTTCCCGGGGACGAAATATTCAGGCTGTATGATACATTCGGGTTCCCGGTTGACCTTGCACGTGATATTGCATCAGACAATAATCTCACCCTGGATGAAGATGGTTTTCACAGGGAGATGGAGATGCAGAGGGAAAGGGCAAGGGCTTCATGGGTTGGCGAAGAAGAAGCTGTTTCATCAATATACAGGGAACTGCTTTCCGAGATTGGCAAAACGGAATTTGTCGGTTATGAATTATTAGAGTCCGGAGCGGTTGTTAAGGCCATATTAAAGGAAGGGAAGGTCATCAAGGAGGCGTCTGAAGGCGAGGAGGTGGAGGTATTTTTGGACAAAACCCCTTTTTACGGTGAATCAGGGGGACAGGCAGGCGATACAGGTAAATTAACAGCTGATGGATTCAAGTCATTGGTTACAGGTACAAAAAAGGTTATTGAAGGATTGCATTCACACATAATAAAAATCAAAGATGGAAAATTAAAAGTCTGGGATAAAATAAATTGTGCAGTAGATGTTCAAAAGAGAAAAGCTGTAATGAGGAATCATACTGCAACGCATCTTCTCCAGACAGCACTCAGGAATATAGTTGGAGAGCATGTTAAACAGGCAGGCTCGCTGGTTGCGCCTGACAGGCTGAGATTTGATTTTATACATTTCTTTTCCCTCAGCGCTGCTGAGATAGAAGAGATTGAAGATGTGGTCAACCAGAAGATACTCGAAAACATCAATGTTGAAACCACGGTTATGGATATAAAAGAGGCGATTGCATCAGGGGCCATGGCCTTGTTCGGAGAAAAATATGGCGAGACAGTAAGGGTTGTTAAAGTTCCAGGATTCAGCTCTGAACTTTGCGGCGGCACTCACTGTAAGACAACAGGGGATATAGGCCCTTTTGTTATTATTTCAGAAGGAAGCGTTGCATCAGGCATAAGAAGGATAGAGGCCTTAACAGGGGCCGCTGCCTTCGGGCATTTCAGGAAACAGGAAGATGAACTGAGAAAGATTGCAGATACGCTTAAAACAGATAAGCCGTCTGAAAAGATAGAAAAAATGGCAGCTGAGCTGAAGGAATTGGAAAAGGAGCTGGAAAGACTTAAAGGCAGGGCAGCTTCTGAAAGCTCTTTAACACTCATTGATAAGGCAAAAGAGATAAACGGTATAAGGGTTATTTCGAGCAGGATAGACGGGCTTGTTAAAAAAGATTTAAGAATCCTTGCAGATAATCTTAAGGACAAGCTTGGATCCGGTGTTATTGTGCTGGCATCTGCTGTTGACGGAGAGGCTGCGATACTCTCGATGGTGACAAATGACCTTACAAATAAGGTCAAGGCAGGCGTAATTCTCAAAGAGGTTGCCCAGCTCGCAGGCGGCAGAGGGGGCGGAAAACCTGAGATGGCAGAAGGCGGGACAAAAGAGCTTGAAAAACTGGACAAGGCGCTTGAGGC
>CAKKPR010000290.1:0-2103 GCA_919901705.1 Thermodesulfovibrionales bacterium
AGAATTGTTAAAAATCTTTTCATAACGTTTTCTTACCTACAGCTTGCATCTAAGATTGTCATCCCGACAATCTTATTGCCATCTTTTCTTATCAGAATGCCATCATCAGTCTCTACAGTCTTTGTCGCCCTCTGGGGTTTACGAAAACTCAGGTAAAGAACATCTGCCTCCTTGTCATAGTCAACCCACATATGCTCAAAAGAAAGCTTAACCATATCCGAGGCCATTTTTATACACTTAGAAATGTAATCTTTCTTCTTTAATGTCGCTTCCATATAATTTCTCCTTTGGGTCTATTATCCAAAAAATATGCTGTTATTACAAAACCATCACTCTTGATTTTTTCTCTGTAAATAACCACCAGCCATTTATCTTTTCCAAAATTTCTTGTTGCCTTTAACGTTCCTTTATTGCCTCTCAAGACAAAATCAGGATTCTCAATCGTTTCTAAAACCTCATAGTAATAACTTGCCAAATCATCATGGTTTTCTACAATATGATACCATCTCTCATATGTTAATCGAATCGGAACTTTATTTACAGAATAAACTATATCCACAAATCATCCCTAAGTTTTAATTTTTTAACAGTTTCCCTGCCTTTTCCCTTATCACCTTCTCAATATTCGGCAGTTCGCCTCTGATAATGTCTTTCACCTTACCATCCGAACCGATAAAAACAGTATGCGGCAGGCCATTAACTCCGTACTTAGCACCAATCCTGCTGTAAACATCGCTCAAAATTATCGGCTTGTCTACCTTAATCTTTGAAAGCATTTCGTTAATCTTGTCAAAGTCCTCGCCATAACCTACTATCACAATCTTAATCCCCTTTTTTTCAAATTCATCAACAAGGGAGTTCAGAACAGGAAGTTCATTCTTGCACGGCTTGCAGTAAGAGGCAAAGAAATTGAGGACTATGCCTTTAACGCCTGTTTTTTTAACGCCTACATAATCGCTCAAGTGAAAGTATTTGTTGTTGCTGTCTCTCAAAGAAAACAAAGGGGCAGTGTCATTGATGTTTAGGGCAAAGGAAGGCGCCGACATAAAAAGAACTACAAAAAAAGACATTAATATCTGACTTAGCCGCATGGATTTAACACTACTATAGCAATCAATCTTAAATCAAGATAAAATTCAAGAACAAGAACACTCTAAACTAACAAACCAATTTCAACGCATCAGGCACAATCTCTATCGTCGCCGGTGTCTTGCCAAAATAATCGCCGTCTATTTGGATACAGGCCTTGCCGTTAATTTCAATTTTTTCTGCCTTCCGATAAGTCATATCACTGAATTTCAGATGGTTCCCCCTTATTATCCCTGAAACATATCTGACAATATCTGAACGTTTTCTGCCCTGCATGATAAAGGCATAGAGACTTGGTTCCTGCAGCTTTGCATCAGGCGCAACCTTGAAATGTCCTGCATATTTGGCGGCATTGCAGATTATTGCAGAATACCCCTCATATCCCCTGCTATCAATATTAAAAGTCAGCTTATCAGGATTCCATAACATAAATGTTTTTAACCCGCTCCAGATATATGCGCCCTTGCCTGAATACCTTTTTATCCTGCTTTTTATTCCATAAACAGCCTCACCGTCAAATCCAATCCCTGCCATAAGTAAAAAATAACGACTTAATTCGGAGTTTAAGGTTCGAAGTTCGAAGTTTGAATCTTGAATCTTGGATATTGAATCTTGAATCTTATGTTCTCTCAAGGTTATCTTCCCAAGGCAGACATTTTGCACTTTTCCGCCAAGAGCAATATCCAGCGCTTTTTCCATAACTTCAGGTATATCGAGTTCCCTGGCCAGTACATTTGTTGTTCCAAGCGGCAGTATTGCCATCGGGATGCCGGTGTATGCAATACCGTTAATTACCTCGTTGTATGTTCCATCGCCTCCTGCAGCGATTATTAAAGGAACAGGCTGGGTATCGGGTATCTCGGACTGGTCTTTGGATATCTCTTTCGAAAATAGTTCCGCATCGCCTTTTTTGCCGGTCAGCATTAACCGGACCTTGAATCCACGGCTTTTAATTATGTCAACGGCCCTTGCAATCCTGCCTGCTGCTCCCCTGCCCGCAACCGGGTTGCCTAT
>CAKKPR010000290.1:2203-7360 GCA_919901705.1 Thermodesulfovibrionales bacterium
TTCTTAAAGCTTTCCGGCGGAACCGCGGTTGCCGGGGCAATCGGCGCCAGCCTGTCGCCTGAAGAGGCGCTGGCAAAAGAACAGGGACTAAAAACAAAAGGGGCAACCGTTACAAATTCAATATGCCCTTACTGTTCTGTTGGCTGCGGTATTATCGTCCACACAAAGGACGGGAAGGTCATTAATACAGAGGGCGACCCCGAGCATCCCACCAATGAAGGTACCCTTTGCTCCAAAGGCGCATCATTATATCAGGTAATAAACAATCCTCTCAGGCTGACAAAACCAAAATATCGTGCTCCCGGCGCAACGGAATGGAAAGACGTTGAATGGGACTGGGCGCTTGATGAGATTTCAAAAAGAATAAAAGACACACGAGACAGGACATTCAAGATAAATTCCAAATCAAAGATAAAAGAAAAACAGCCTGACGGCACTGAAAAAGAAGTTGAAAAAGAATTTGTCGTCAACAGGACAGACAGCATTGCCCATGTAGGAAGCGCAGCCCTTGATAATGAAGAATGTTACATGCTTCAAAAACTTCTGCGCTCATGGGGGCTTGTCTATATAGAGCATCAGGCCCGAATATGACACTCCGCAACTGTAGCGGCTCTGGCAGAGTCGTTTGGTCGCGGTGCAATGACAAACAACTGGATTGATATAAAAAATTCTGATGTTATCCTTGTCATGGGAGCAAACCCTGCAGAAAATCATCCCATCTCGATGAAATGGGTTTTAAGGGCAAAAGAAAAAGGCGCAAAACTCATAGTCGTAGACCCGCGTTTTACAAGGACAGCTGCAAAAGCGGATATATATGCGCCAATGCGTTCAGGCACAGACATAGCTTTTCTGGGCGGAATGATCAAATACATTTTAGACAACCACCTCTACTTCAAGGATTATGTGGTCAATTACACCAATGCCCCTTTCCTTGTAAATCCTGATTTTAAAGGCCCGGGTGAGCTCAAAGGCCTTTTCTCGGGATACGATGAAAAAACAAGAAAGTATGATAAAAAAACCTGGTCATATCAGATGGACGAAAAAGGTATCCCCAAAAAAGATCCGTCACTCAAAGATCCAAGCTGTGTATTTCAGCTTCTCAAAAAACATTACTCCAGATATAAACTCGATACGGTATCCAGCATAACAGGAACGCCAAAGGAGAAACTCCTTGAGGTATATAAGACATATGCCTCTACGGGAAAACCGAACAGGGCAGGCACAGAGCTTTACGCAATGGGCTGGACACAGCATACGGTAGGCACTCAGAATATCAGGGCGATGTCCGTAATTCAGCTTCTCCTCGGCAATATGGGTATGGCAGGCGGAGGCATCAATGCCCTTAGAGGCGAGTCTAATGTCCAGGGCTCAACAGACCACGGTCTCCTGTTCCATATTCTTCCAGGCTACCTTCCTGCTCCAACAGCCTCAGTTGTTGACCTTAAGACATATATCGAGAAACTTACGCCAAAGACAAAAGACCCCAAAAGCGTTAACTGGTGGGGAAACAGGCCCAAGTATATAACAAGCTATCTGAAGGCAATTTATGGGAACAATGCAACAAAGGATAATGACTTCGGTTATGCATGGCTTCCAAAACTTGACGAAGGAATGAACGCCTCATGGCTCATGCTCTTTGATCAGATGTTCAAAGGCAAGCTCGAAGGTTTCTTTGCATGGGGACAGAACCCTGCCTGTTCCGGAGCCAATGCCGGAAAAGTAAGAAAGGCGCTTGCAAAACTTAAATGGATGGTCAATGTAAACCTGTTTGACAACGAGACAGGCTCTTTCTGGAGAGCGCCCGGCACAAATCCCGCTGAAATTCAGACAGAGGTTTTTATGCTCCCTGCAGCGTCCTCAGTTGAAAAAGAAGGAAGCATAACAAACAGCAGCCGCCTTGCGCAGTGGAGAACCAGGGCTATCCCACCCATAGGAGAATCAAAACCTGATTCGGAAATAATGAATGAACTGTATTTCAGGGTAAAAAAACTGTATAAGACAAAAGGCAGCAAGTTCACTGCTCCGATAATGAACCTGACATGGAACTATGGAGAAAAAGACAAGGAAGGAAAGATTAAAGCTGTAGACGTGCACAGAATAGCAAAAGAGATTAATGGCTATTATCTTGAAGACCTTTTTGACAATAAGGTCACGCCTCCAAAGCAGCTCGGGAAAAAAGGAGAACTCTGCGCATCATTTGTTACGCTTCAGGCAGACGGCACAACATCCTGCGGAAACTGGATATACAGCCAGAGCTATACTCAAAAAGAAGATAAAGTGATTAATATGATGGCACGGAGGAAAAAAACAGACACGACCGGTCTTGGCCTCTATCCTGAATGGGCCTGGGCCTGGCCTGTAAACAGGAGAATAATCTACAACCGTGCGTCTGTTGACCCTCAGGGAAGGCCGTGGGATCCAAAGAGAGCAGTTATAAAATGGAATCCCAATAAACTGGACCCAAAGACAAAAAAGCCCGCTCCGGGATGGGACGGAGATGTGCCTGACGGGCCTGCGCCTCCTATGGCGGATGAGAAAGGCAAATACCCGTTTATCATGAGGGCTGACGGAATGGGCGCTATATTCGGTCCCGGCCTTGCAGACGGCCCGCTACCTGAACATTATGAGGCGCTTGAGTGTCCTTTGCAGGAAAACATAATGTCCAAACAGAGGATAAACCCTACAATAAAACTTTTTTATGACAAGGGGAAAGGATCGCCTGAAGATATATTCATATCCTGCGACATAAGATTCCCGTTTGTTGCGACAACCTACCGCGTATCAGAGCACTGGCAGACAGGAGTTCTGACAAGACATCAGCCATGGCAGCTTGAGATGATGCCCCAGCAATTCGTAGAGATAAGCGAGGAACTGGCAAAGGAAAAGGGGATTAAATCAGGCGAAAAGGTAAAAGTCAAATCCGCCCGCGGCGAGGTTTGGGCTATCGCAATGGTTACAAAGAGGTTTAAGCCGTTCAAGGTTGCGGGAAGCACTGTCCATCAAGTTGGGCTGCCATGGTGTTTTGGATGGCAGTATCCTGAGGACGGAAGCGGAGGGGACAGCGCAAATCTCCTCACGCCAACGATAGGCGATGCAAATACAATGATACCCGAGACAAAGGCCTTTATGGTCAATGTCGAGAAAGCATAGGGGGAAAAATTATGTCAACAACAAAAAGAAAATCTTTGATCATATCTCCTGAGCTGTGCATAGGGTGCCGGGGTTGCCAGACAGCCTGCAAGGAGTGGAATCAGCTTTCTGCTACCAAAACAACAAACAAGGGAACCATCGAGAACCCTCCTGACCTCACGCCGAATCTGTTCAACAGAATAAGGTATCTTGAGGTCCCTTCTGAAACAAATCCTGTGCGCTGGCTTTTTGTGAGCCAGAGATGCATGCACTGCGATGATGCGGGGTGCATGAAGATATGCCCTGCCCCGGGTGCAATATATAAGACAAAAGAAGGAATAGTTGCATATGACAAAGAAAAATGCATAGGCTGCAAACTCTGCGTTGCAGGATGCCCCTTCAACATTCCAAGATATGATGAAAAAAACAAGATATCAAAATGTCATCTCTGCTCCGACAGGGTAGCCGAGGGACTTGTGCCTGCATGCGCAAAGACATGCCCTACAGGAGCCATATCTTATGGAGACAGAGACGATATGCTTGCAAAGGCACATGCAGCAGGATACCAGAAGCTCTATGGACAGGCAGACCTCGGCGGATTAGGAACTCTGTATGCGTTCAAAGACGCTCCCAAGGTCTACGGCATGGATGAGAACCCCGCTATTCCTGAGAGTGTTGTATTCTGGCATAAGGTCCTTAAACCTCTCGCATACTGGGGACTTGGCGGAGCAGTTGCAGCATCTCTGCTTCACTATGTTGCCTTCGGCCCCAAAAAAGATGAGGAGGTGAAATAAGATGAGCGATATGGTAAGAAAGGCCAATGCATTCGAGATATTGAATCACTGGGTTATGGCAATCAGCTTTTTCATCCTCACCATAACAGGCTTTGCTTTTTTGTTCAAGCTTGAACAGATGAACGCTGTATTCGGAAGTTTTCACCAGATGAGAACAATACACAACTGGACAGGAGTTGTTTTTTCAGCATCTCTGTTCTTCTCATTATTCAGCTACCTTATTGAGGCCCTGATTTTTACCGGAGAAGACGCTGTCTGGCTGATAAAAGCAGGCGGTTATTTTTCAAAAAAGATGAAGCTTCCTGCACAGGGACGGCTTAATGCAGGGCAGAAAGGCTATTACCTTTTACTGCTGCTGACAGGAGGCGCCATAGCTGCATCCGGATTCGTCATATGGCTGATGCCCGGAGTTAAGAAATGGATACTGATATCGCATCTTGCTCACAATATCAGCTTCGACCTCCTTATGCTTGCTGTGCCATCTCATATCTATCTCGCAACACTTGCAAATCCTGGCACATTCAGGATAATGGTATATGGGACTGTGCCATTGGAATGGGCGAGAAAAAGACATGCCCGATGGGTCCAGAAAATGGGATTTTAAATTAAAATTATTACGAGTCCGCCTCAGGCGGACTCGTAATAAAAAAGTTCTCAGTGAAAAAACTAATACTATTCATATTTTTAATTATCTCAGTATCAGCATACGCTGAAGACAAAAGATATTCCGTTCCTATAGAGAATTCACCGTCATACGGCACTTCTGATGCACCTGTAACAATAATAGAGTTCCTGGATTTCCAGTGACCGCACTGCGTGGCGGCCGGTCCGACCGTCAAAAAGTTAATGAATAACTACAAGGGCAGGATAAGGCTCATCATTAAGAATTATCCTTACAAATACAGGGACTACTCGCATATAGCAGCTGAGGCAGCGCTTGCTGCCGGAGACCAGGGCAAATACTGGGAGATGCACGATATGCTCATAAAAAAATCCCCTCAGCTTGACAGGGACAGCCTCATAAAATATGCAAAAGAGCTTGGGCTGGATGCCAGGGCATTCACTGATTCTATTGATAAGATGAAACACTCCGAACTTATAGAAAGAGACAAGAGACTTGCAGTTGACCTTGACCTGTACAATACACCGACATATTTCATTAATGGCAGGAAAGTCATTGGCAACAGGCCGTATGAATATTTGAAGAAGATTATAGAGGAGGAATTGAGAAATG
>CAKKPR010000291.1:0-1320 GCA_919901705.1 Thermodesulfovibrionales bacterium
TATTTTTATCAATGATAAACCGGTCATGCGGCAATGGATATGTAATGCTTAGCCTGTTATCAGGGTATATATATGTTTCATCCCTGTTCTCTGTCTCGGCCCCTACGGAATAATGGTCCTTTTTATTAACTATAACCTTTGCAGCTTTGCTGGCCTGATTTTCTTTTTGCCCCCTGTTTTTTATCCTTATTCCGGGGAGTTCATCTGATATCAAATCATTTATCTGCTCCTCCTGAAAGACATTATCGAGATTTCTTGAGAAACCTTTCAGACGATAACTTCCCGCTGAAACCTGTTTGTTTTTTTCGTATATCCAGCCTGCATAGGTTGTAGGCAGTTCATGAAAGTATTTTTCATTCTTATGAAACGTGCAGGTTTCAACAGGCTCTGTTCCTTTAATAAAAAACTCTCTGGTCACATAATTGCAGTAAGGTCCCGGCTTCATGCCGGAGATGCCGCATACCCCGGTCACAGTTACATTCTCGGGCTGGGCATAAGATGAGGGATATGCATTCCCATGAAGCAGATACATTATATCCTTAAAAATCGGGGCAGCGCCTGTTGAGCCGCTGAGCTTTGCCGTCGGCGCGCCGTCGAAATTTCCAATCCACACACCCACTGTATATTCAGGCGTATAACCTATTATCCAGCCATCCCGGTATTTTGTGCTTGTTCCGGTCTTCAGGGATACCCTGAAAGGAAAGTTCAGGTCATGCACGCCGCCGAAAATAAGCATCCTTGCTGACGGGTCAGAGAGTATATCTGATATAATGTAAGCAGTTTCACCGGAGAAAACATTATCAGCGGCAGTGTCATCTTCCTTAACATACCGGAGAGGCCTATAGACCCCGCCGTTGGCAAACATCGCGTAAACAGTGACAAGCTGTTCAAGGCTCACCTCTGCATTCCCAATAACAAGGCCCAGGCCATAATGGCCTGCCCCGTTTCTCTGATTATTAATCAGATTTACCCTCCGAAGCAGTTGGTATACAGGTTCTATCTCTATGGCCTCGACCATCCTGATTGCCGAGATGTTGAGTGAATTTCCCAAAGCAACCCTCATTGTTACAGGCCCGTATTCTTTCCTGTCGAAATTATCAGGGGAATAACTGCCGAAAGGCGTCCAGTATCTTCTTAATACATCTTCGAGCAACGAAGATACAGTATAACCCTGTTCAAGTGCCTGGGCATAAAGAAGGGGCTTTATTGTGGAGCCGGCAGACCGAAAAGCAAGGGTTCCATTGTTATATCCGCCGTCCTTTTCAGAATATGAAAACGAGCCGACGGAGACCAATACTTCCATTGTAGGATTATGCACTA